>JAUUVJ010000410.1 GCA_030589605.1 Candidatus Hodarchaeota archaeon
AAGAGATAGCTTCTCATCTTAGATATACAAATAGAAGAATAACACCCATATTAGAGAAATTAAAGAATCGTAAACTGATTTATATGGTTCAAAAGCATTACTTAGGAGTTGCTTTAACATTTATAGGATATGACGCCTTAGCATTAAAAGCTCTTCTCGAAAAAGGGGTAATAGCACAAGTTGGGCCTGAAATCGGAGCAGGAAAAGAAAGTGATGTTCGATTAGCATCAGATGACAATAAATCAGAATTGATTCTGAAGTTCCATAGATTAGGAAAATTAAGTTTTAGAGCAACACGAAAAGCAAGAGCCTTTCTTGCAGAAAAAAGGCATATTTCACCTTTATATGAAAGTAGATTATCTGCTGAAAGGGAATATCGAGCTCTAAATGATCTTTTTAATGCAGGAGTTAGTGTTCCTAAACCTATATCTCAAAATAGACATATTGTTGCAATGCATATAATTAAAGGCCAGGATCTATATCGAATAAAAAAGAATCAATTTTCTGGAGAGGAGGATATCATGACTTTGTTCGATAATATTGTTAACGAACTGCAATCAGCCGTTAGTCAAGGCTACATTCATGGAGATCTAAGTGAATATAACATTCGGCTTAACGAAGATGCCTATCCAGTTCTATTTGATTGGCCTCAATATATCGATACAAAATCTAAGCAAGCTAAAGAAATATTAACGAGAGATGTACAGAATGTTCTCAATTATTTTCAAAAAAAGTTTCAATTGAAAGTGAAATTGGATATTCAAAAGATTTTGGAGGATTTCGAACACCTTTGAAAAGAATAGGTTTTGAAGTCATGTCAACGGAACCGATAATATTTGGATTGGATATCCTTGCTCAATCAAATCGAGCAAAAAAAGGTTCAACTCTCTATTCACTTATTGTACTGAAAGCTGATCATCTAGATAAATATGCAAAAGTCAATAAGCGAAAGTTATTTCAGAAAATCAATGATATTCAACCAGATTTTATTGCAATAGACAACATTTTTGAATTAGCTCCTAATTTTAGTGGAGTAGTTCGATTTCTTCAAATGATTCCCCCTGCAACAAAATTAATTCAAGTTACTGGTAACCCTAGAACAGGAATGGAGAAAATAACAACACTTATCAGAAAACATAGAATACAAAAAAGCCTTAGTTTTAAATATAGTTCTCAAAAGACTAATTCGGTGGAAACCGCAGAAGTTTGTGCACGATTATGCCAGATACAGGTTGGTCATGAAGTAGTAGCATTTGAAGATGAAATTAAAATAATAGTTTCAAAGAAAAAAAGTCATGGGAAAGGAGGATGGTCTGCGCCTCGGTATGAACGAGTTAGTAAGGCTGCAGTTCATCAGGCAGCAGCTGAAGTAGAAATTATTCTTCAAGAAAGAGAAGCAACTTGGGAAGAATATGAATATCCCCAACGAAAAGTCTATCTCTCGCAATTAAACAAAAGATCTATTCCAGAAATCAAATCTCTTATCAGACCATTAACAACTGAACTGGTTCGGGTTACCCTTGAAAGAATCACAAAATCGAGCCTAGATTTTCAACCTCTCGATGTGAATCTCGCACCTGCAAGCCGATCTCTATATAATATTATTCTAGGTATAGATCCAGGAACAACAACTGGAATAGCTGTTTTAGATTTAATGACTGGTAAAATTCTTTACTTAGGATCAAAACGGGAATGTGGCATTTCACAAATTATACGAATTGCTTCAAGATTTGGAAAGATAAGCTGCGTTGCTGCTGATGTTCTACCTGTACCCTCAACAGTAGAAAAAGTAGCAAAAATAACTGGATCAAAATTGAAGTACCCAACCGTTCTCACATCAGCTACTACAAAAAGGGAATACTTGCAAGACTATCAAGATCTTACAATCAATCATGGTCATCTTAATTCTCATGAGAGAGACGCTCTTTTTGCAGCATTAAAAGCTTATAATTCTTTGAAAGAACAATTATCAAAAATTACCAAAATTGTGAAAGAAACCAGAATTGATCTACTTACTAAGTTACCTGAGATACAACGATTAGTATTAGCTGGTAATAGTATTTCCAACACATTTTATATAATAGATGAAAGAATAAGTGTTCAGGAAGGAGATTCGAGTCTTAAAAAAGAAGATGAAAATATAGTTCGGTCATTAAAGCATGAAATTGATATGCTTCAAACAAAAATTGAAGTGATCTACGAGGAACTCGAAAAATTAGATCAAGAAGCAGAATTTTGGAAAAAACAATACCAAGAAAAATCCATTGAAACGAAGCGATGGAAGAACAAATATGAACAAAAACGTTTGAAAAGTTCTCATCATAAGCAAAAAGAAATTTCAGAAGCAGTAAGAAGGGAAGTTGGGAGAATAACAGATGAAAATAAAGAAATAAGACGAAAATTAAGAAAAAACCAAATTGAAATGGAAAAATTAAAACAAATTAAAAATTTTTGGGTTCTAGGGCGAGAAATGCCTTTAAAAGTTCTTTCCTTCTTCGCTGATTCTTCAATACGCGAAACAATAAAGAATTTCGGATTACATGAAGGAGATATAGTGTTAGTACTTGATCCTAGCGGAGGTGGGGCTCAAACAGCATTGAAAGTGATTGATACTGGAATAAGGGGGATATTAGTACCTGAAGGAGTAGCAAATTTTGCTGATCAAGCTCTAATACAATTTAAGGAGAACTGTATACCTTTACTTTATTTACCAATGAAAAAGTTTACTGAAAGGGATTTAACATCTAGTACTTCTCAATTAGAACTTTGGGAGTATGAGGGTCTTTATTTAATCGATATTTCAGTTAAAGAGGAAATCAAGAAAAAAGAGTTGAAACTTCGGGAACAACTCCGTCAAAAAAGAATGTCCCAAGTTCTACAAAAAAAAGATTCTTCCCGTGTAAAGTCTAGTGGTGAAGTAGATATGAGCAATCTTCTCAAAGAATTTGAAGAAGATTATATATCACAATATAACGCGGATTTCAAAAATGATTTGAATGAAGAAGAATGAAATCAAGAATTTATGTTATTTCAGCAGGAACTAAAAACCTTTTTAGAACCTCTAAAAAACGGGTTCTTATAAAGTAGTTTGATATACTTTTACGAAAAAAGCCATGTTTTGCTAAATTATTGAGCCTCATGGTAAAAATCGTCGAAAAATTAAGAGGAAGATAACTAATGCAGCCATTACAAACTCTAGAAAAATCTGTAGGGAAAACAATAACTATTCGACTTAAAAGCAACCAGTTCTATACAGGACGACTTCGAGTAACAGATCAATATATGAATCTGGTATTAGAAAATTGTGTTGAATTGAAGGATGGGGAAATAAAGAAACGTTATGGTAAAGCATTTCTCAGAGGAAACAACATACTCTATATTAAATTAGATTAGGTTTTTTTTTAGTAATCAGCTCGAAAATTCCTCCAGAAAAATCCTCCAAAAATTATTAATTGGGAAAAAAAACAATTAATAGAAAGAAAGAGGGTATTCAGGATGAGTAAAAAGACATATGGTGAATTAATTCCAACAGGTGAATTAATTTTAGATGAAATGATAGTTGGGTTTCCTTCAGATGCGCTTATTTTAATCATTGGAGATCCAGGATCGGGTTTTATCACATTTATGCACCAATTATTGGCAAGAAGAGCAAAATCAAGAATTCCAGCAATCTATACTAGTCTGGATAAACCTGAAAGTGAAATTAAAAAAGAATTTATTAGATTTGGATGGGATCTGAAAGATTTAAAATGGAAATTTAACGATTTAAGTCCAACAGCAAAACAAAGAAAGTCAAAAATGTTGAAATGGGACTCAGATGCTGTGAATGTTGTTTCACATGAATTATTCCGGGAAATAGCAGAATAC
>JAUUVJ010000095.1 GCA_030589605.1 Candidatus Hodarchaeota archaeon
ATCTTTTAAGAATGAGTTCCTGATATTCTCTTCTTTGGATAGCATGTTCTATTGATGGCAAGACATTATTCATTATTATTTGGTTCCCATAAAAGGATGTAAGTTCTTCAATTTAGAATACTTTTTTTCTATTTGATAGGTTTTTTCAATTAAAATGTATAGAAAAGCAATCTATTCTTCTAGAGAAGAAGTTTAGGTGAAAACTTTACAGTTTTTTATTTTCTATAGTATTAATATTCCATATGCTCGGTTCGTTTGATAATCTCATTCTGTAGATCAAGTGTTAGATCAACAAAATAATCAGAATATCCAGCCACACGAACAATCAGATTCCTATACTGATCTGGGTTTTGTTGAGCCTTTTTCAGTATATCAGCTGAGACGACATTAAATTGTATATGATGACCATCAAGACGGAAGTATGACCTGATAAGATGTAACAATTTTTCAATTCCATCCTCAGTCGAAAGCAATTGAGGAGAGAATTTTTGATTAAGAAGTGTACCACCAGTTTTAAGATGATCAATCTTTGATACAGATTTGATAACAGCTGTAGGCCCTTGTTTATCTACCCCTTGAACAGGAGAAATCCCTTCTGAGAGAGGTTCACTCTTTTTCCTTCCATCTGGCATTGCTCCTATAACACTACCAAAATAGACATGTACAGTAGTTGGTAAAAGATTAATTCGATGATATCCGCCTTTTGTATTCGGTCTTCCATTAATTGCATTGTAGTAACTATTGAAGACTTTTATTGCTAGATCATCTACGTAATCATTATCATTTCCATATTTTGGAGTATTTGTGAAACAGTGTTCCCTAATAGAGTCAAAACCTTCAAAATTATTTTTTATTGCATTTTGTAGCTCTTTTAATTCAAATTTCCTTTTATCATAAACATTATACTTTAATGAAGCTAAATTGTCAGATATACTACCCATACCAACTCCTTGAATATATGATGTATTGTAACGAGCTCCACCTGCGTTATAATCTTTACCATTGGAAATACAATCATCAATAAGAAGAGATAAAAAAGGAGAAGGCATATATTTCGCGTATATTCTTTCAATGATGTTATTTCCTTTGATTTTGATATCGATGAAGTAATTTAATTGAGTTTCAAATGCATCATATAATTGATCGAAGTTATTAAAAGAATTTGGATCACCTGTAGTCAATCCTATCTGTTTTCCTGTACGTGGATCTATTCCATTATTCAAAGATATCTCTAAGACTTTTACGATATTAAAATACCCTGTTAAAATATAACTTTCTGTCCCAAAGGCCCCTGTTTCCACACATCCGCTTGCTCCTCCATTCCGAGCGTCAACAAGAGATTTTCCTTGTCTAAGAAGCTCTTGAATAATTGCTTCTGTATTAAATATAGAAGGTTGACCATACCCAGTTTTTATTATTCTAAGAGCTCTTCTTAATAAACGATTTGGATTCTTTTTACTTAATTGAACCATTGAACTGGGCTGTAATAATCTCATTTCTTCTATTACATCGAGAAGTAAGTATGAAAGATCATTACTCGCATCTGAGCCATCCTCTTTAACTCCACCTATATTAATTGTACAGAAATCGGTATAAGTAGCACTTTCATGAGCTGTCACTCCCACTTTAGGAGGAGCTGGCTGGTTATTGAATTTTATCCAGAAAGATTGGAGTAATTCCTTCGCTTTCCCCTCTGTCAAAGTTCCCTCTTGTAATTCTTTCTGATAAAAAGGATTCAAATGTTGATCTAAACGTCCAGGATTAAATGAATCCCATGTATTGAGTTCTATCGTTACCCCAAGATGTACGAACCAATAATATTGAAGTGCTTCCCAAAATGTTTGTGGAGGGTTAGCAGGAACATTTTGACATATTTCTGCTATAGTTAAAAGTTCAGCTTTACGTGAATCATCCTTTTCTTCAGCAGCAATCTGCGTTAATAGAGTAGAATAACGATCAGCAAAATGAATTAAAGCATCAGCAGCAATATCCATTGCATTAAGTTCTTCTAATTTATCTAAAGCCTCTGGATCTTTATAAAAGTCTAATTTCTCAATTGCATCTTGGATACCTTCTTTAATATTGAGAAATCCTTTTTTATATATCTTGTCGCCTAAAACAGTATGCCCTGGTGCTCTTTGTTCCATAAATTCAGTAAAAATCCCTGCTTCATAAGCTTCTATCCACTCTTTTGACATAAACGCAAAAATTTTTTCACGAATGGATCTACCCGACCAAAAGGGTCTCAATGTATTCTCATAAAGTTTTTTAGTTTCTTCACTTACTTTATAGGAGATTTTTTCACGAGTATCTAAAATTTCAAGATCTTCTGGAGTATGAATACAAAGTTCAGGGTAAGTTGGAGTCGCTTTTGGCCCAGAACCTTTTTCGCCAACGATTAATTCGCCCTCATTAAGACAAAGGAGTTTGTTCTCTAAAATATACTTAAAGGTTAAAGCACGCCTACGCGGAGTAGATAAACCTTTAGAATCATCACTCTTATAAAATTGAGTCAATAATAGAGCTCTTTCAGGGTCAAGAGTAGGAATTGCTTTTATGCTCTGTTCACGAAGTTGATTGATTCTTGGCGATAATTTTGTCAATATTTATCCTCCTATTTTTACTTTAAATCCAATTTCTTTGAATCGACTAGATATAACATTTAATTTTTCAACAGAAGGAGTCTCAAGATCCTCTAGTTGGTAATCTAAACCTAATTTGTAGTATTTTGCTTTTGCTATGTTATGGTAGGGTAATAAGTGAATCTCATTTATTGTAGAGCGTTCTTGTAACCACTTACATAGTTGGTTGATATTCGATGGAGTATCAGTAATACCAGGAATTACAGGAAATCGAATAATAATATTATGGGTTTGATTATCGAGGGTTTCAATATTATTAATTATTTGAGTATTAGAGACACCAGTATATTTTCTATGCTCGTTGTTATTAATAAGTTTGATATCATAGAGAAACAGATCTACATCTTCTTTGACCATCTCTATCGTATCCCACGAAGCGTAACCACTTGTGTCTAGAGTAGTGGAAGCCTCAATGCTCAACTTACATTTCTTGAGTAACGAAGAAAGAAATTCTGGTTGCATCAAAGGTTCACCTCCAGAAATGGTTATTCCTCCGTTAGATTGCTCATAGAAAATCCAATCTCTCTTAATTTCTGTCAAAACATCTTCATCAGTTACCACTCTCCCAATAGTGTCATGTTGTGAATTTGGAGAACTGTAATTCCAAGTTATTCCTTGAATACATTCTGGTTTTGGATTTAACCCCTCTGGGTTGTGACACCACCAACAGTTCAACGGGCAACCTTTGAAAAAAACAGTTGTCCTGATTCCTGGCCCATCATGAAGAGCATACTTTTTGATATTAAAGATCACTCCAGTAGTATTATTCATACTCACTCTATCCTTAAAATTTGTCCTTCTCATCAGTACAGCTGTTCTAGCGGTGTATTTAAGAAAAAGAAGTCACTCATGATAAATGTAGTTGAATAATCTAAAAATTGTATTAATTATATCCTTTATAATATGCGTTACTCAGAATTATTAAAACTCCAAAAAATCACGATTCTATTTCATCTATTATTTTTGATGCCTTATGGAATAGTATTGCTGCAACAGCAAGATCTACAACAAAACCTAAATTTCTGATTAAGAGAAAACTTGGTTCAATACACACACACACATTAGTACTTAATCAGGGAGCACTAGAGATAAACAGAGGGTGAAGGATTTTGAGGATAAAATAGAAAAATATTGTAATCTGCTTAAAGGTCACAAAAGGATAAATAAAAAAATAATTCCCCATGATCTAGCAAGTCCAGTAACGCATAATTCCGATCTTGAAGAAATAGCGAGAAGAGCTTCTAGTTATTTTGAACAAGGACTTCAAATGTACATTACATCAACCAAAATGCATCTTAATTCTAGTCCACTAGTAGAGTATTATAGTTTTCTTCAATGTGTGAAAGGAGCAGTATTGCTTAATCTAGAGATAAATGAACCGAAATTATTCTCTTATCATGGAATCATAACTGATAAGGCTTACTCAAAGCCGTATATTAAAGCTGAAGTAAAATCTTTTGGCGTATTTCAAGCATTAATACTCTTAAAAGGTTCAAAGGATGATGTAAATGATTATCTTGAAAACCAGTATGATCTGAGATTGAAGACTTTGTTGGAAGGTAAGATGATTAAAAAAATTGGAAATTTAAGAAAAGACTTTCGAACACCAATGGATTATCCTATTCCGCCATTTATAGGAAATTTACAGGCAAATTTCAGTTTTTTTGAACGGTGTTCAGTGTTAAGTAGAGAATTAAACAAATTAGACTACCAGAAGATAATTCGTGAGAAAAAAGTTGATTTTAACATTCTAGAACGGATTAATATCTGAATATTCACGGTTCCGAAGAAATTACTATTGCCATGCGAATTTGATTCCAAATTGAGTTGTTAAACCAATATATAGCATAAAAGCTGGAAGAGGTAAGAAAATAACAATAATAATAGGATTCAAAGTAAACATCATATAAGTAACAACAGGGATCAAGAAACAACCAAAAACAATATACCGTTTCTCATTGCGAAATAATAGACCAGTAATTATCGCTGAAATCCAAAAAATTGGGGATAATACTGTTAGGATCAAAACTACTATGATTCTGAAGAAATTTGTTTTAGGAAATTTATTGTACATCCAGTTGGGATCACTCCATAAGAAGGCTAGAAGTACGCATGGCATGAAAGTAAAAAAGTTCAAAAATGGAATCAGCTGAATAAACGAAATAATAAACACTTTCTTGAGTGGAGATGTATAAAAGAATCTTTCCCATGGTGTTTTATAAGCTCGCTGTTTTTCAATTTCCTCTACTCTTTTCCTAATTGTTTCAAAATTCTTAAAACTATAATACTTCCTGATATAATTAAATATCGTGAAATCAAAACCACAGTGAGTTTTTTATCCGCGCTGTTTTTCAATTTCCTCTCCTCTTTTCCTAATTGTTTCAACGTAATAGGAAGTACAGAGAATGGTGAGAAATAAACCTATAAAAAAGACCATTTCAATAAAATAATCGTCCATTAAGTTACCATTTGAGTTTGAAAAACCAATTAGATTGAAAGAATGAGAGAAAATAAACACAATTAGATTGAGAGGATTACACCCGATAAGTAGTGATATTCCCATTAGAACACCGCCAAAAAAACTTCCTATAATGAGAAATACAGGAAGGATGGTTTTAAAAGACAAGTAATGGAACTCCTGATTGATTTTCCATAGTTAAATGAAATTATAATATAAAACCTTTATCATGTAAGGATAATAACAGATTTTTTGTTTAGAAATGAATGAAATTAATATAATCCCGAAAATAATAAAAAAGAAGAATTTGAATAGATTAATTTTTCAAAGTCACTTATTAGTATAACTAGTGCAAGACTCATGCTCGTCTATTGAAATATCTAATGGATTAGAAATTTTAATTAGGTCTTGCTTTTCCTCTGAATCTACCGATTGAGAAATTATTATGTAAGGGTAGTTAGTAATTGAAGTCGAATGACGACGAATATAATCAGTATAAAAGGACAAGGATATATCTCCTGAAAAAGTGAATCGCGTCCGTGTATTATGTGATATTATTTGTGCATTACGATCCATTCTTTTCCGATAACGAAACGAAGAAGTCTTTAATGGTGTATTATTCAAAATTATTACAGATTCGATGGGAGTAATTCTTATCCTTTTATTCAAAGAATATAAAATTACTTTTGATGGTGAGTGTGATTTATCATCTTTAAAAATAGTATCACTTATAGTCGCCAAATAAAGAGAAAATGTATCATCTTGTTTTTCAGGGGAAAGATAAAAATTCTGAACTGTTTTTTTCATTACCTCACCTTTGTAGAAGGTATATTCGTAGGATGTAGGGTAATAAACTTTGTGTAACAAATGAAAACTTTTAGAAATAATATTCAATACCTCTTCCCTAGATTCTTTTCTAGCTTGAATAGTACTATCAGTGACACGATCAGAAAATCTAGAAGTCGATAAATCCACCTTTAATAATTTTTGATGCCTCTCAAATTCATATCCACCAACATCGCATTTCCAAATAAGAAGTGGTTTTTTCTCTTCTTCTTTCTTTCGGTTTGGATCTAAACGAAACCATTTTTTGAAATGTGCGTATGCATAAGCAAATTCTTTGTCAAACTCAAAGGAAATAGAACGACAAAACCAGTGATTACCTGTTATGGTATTCAAAACAAGTATATCCTTTTCGGTCTTTTTTTTTCCAAAATAATTCAAATTATCCGACCTCAAAACTATATTGTCACATATTTTATAAACACCTAATAAAAAACCAACTATTTCAAACCTAAAAGTATTCTCCAAGAAAAACCAGATACAAATTCACTAACTTCTTGATCTATCTCTACGTGGTCATTATCTATTTCTATCTCATTCCAAAAATGTTTAACTCTCTTCGGATATTTTCTTTTGATTAGTCGAAGTTTTAACGATATAAGCATTTATTAATCACCTACTAGAAACCTTTGACCCAAAAACATTACAGATATCTAGACCAAAACGATCCTCTGGAATACCTAATTGACGAAACCGTTCTTCGTCTGACCAAGAAAGTTCATATTGATTAGTTTCTCCATCTAGTTCTAAGTGTTCTATAACCATTCTTTGATTTTCCTTATTAACAATAACAGATTTTATACTACCTGGGATTTTTCCAAGTTCAAAACTTTCAGAAAAAAAGACATCAAAAATAGAGATAGTATCAGGGATTAATCGGAGTCTGTATGCACGTATTTTTGGAATAAGTACTACATAACCAAACCGATTGAAAGGAAAAGGATTCTCGTTAAGCTGACAAGCCCAGCCCCATTCGTTTATACAGTGTAGTGCATGGAAAACCTTAACCTCAGAAAAAAAAGATCGTCTGCGTAGTCGATTAAGGAGTCCTTTACCTTTAAGAAGTTGTCTGACCCGTATTACTGCCTTATTTTTGGTGTGAAATACATGGTCATTAATAATATTAATACTTTCTCCGTCTTTGAGCCATGTGACTGTGATTGCGAAAGGTGTGACTTCCAAATCGATCTTTAAACTTTCTGCGTCCTCTTTGTCATGATGGTATAACGCCTGTCTCAGGTTCGATAAGAAAATAATTTTCAATAATCTGTTCTGTGATTTGAGTATATTTCTTTATATCAAATTTTTTAGGAAATTTATTAACGACAATATTAATCAAAATATGACCTCATGAGGTAATTAGTCAAACCATTTATAAAAACACAGGAATTTTAACATTTCAAGGTATTAAAACAGGTATTTACTCGGTATATAATTGGTATCTATCTGGTTTTTTCAAAATCTAAATGTCTAGACATTATGAGTCAAGCTAGGTACTAAATTATTGTAATAAAGTCTCATAGCTATAGCAAATAAGAAGTGTACGTAATGATTGATATAAGAACGTTCAATAAAAAAGAATTGCCAAAAAGGGCATAAAATAAAGAAGAAATCCATATCTAAAAATGACTGAATCTAAGAAAAAATTTTCTGTAATGTCTTGGTCGTCTTAGTAAATTGCCCTTCGTCCTCTGATCCGTCTTGAATTTTTTGTTTTGATACATTCCAATTACGAAAAGCATTTGTAAAAGTGGTCATAATGCGGTCTTTTAATCCGTCATAAACTTGATAAATTCGTGTAACTCTTAATCTATCTTTTAAATTGTTCATATCAAAAGATTGGTAATAAATCTTAGGCATTAAGAAAAAGATTTCGTCTATACCCTCATTGATCTCCAAAAAGGTATTTAGAGTATTCATTACTTTAGATTTAAGTTCGTTTGCTCTTTCAGGTGTCATCTTCATGTTATAATTTTCGATAAATTGATTCTCATGTATTAATCCATATTTAGCAGAAATAATAAGAATCATCAATCCTTTTGGTCTGCCTTTATCTTTAAAGACATCTTTAATAACAGAAGGATAAATGCCCGTATATGCTTTAAGAGCTTGTGTTTTAGTCTGAGGGAAATATTTTTTCCAGGTGCAAGAGATAACTAATAATTTATTTAGAGAAGGCAGTCTGTCTTGAATCTCCTCTCGAATTATCTTAGTCCTAGGTTCAATTACTTTTGGTTTTTCTTCAAATTGGACAAATTCTCTTTCCCAAGATGTTTTTTGTTTGTATAAATTAACTACTTTCACATCTCAATGAAGTACATCTCTTTGTAAATATGTGTTCTTAAAAAAGTAAGGGGTAGAGTTTTAAAAATTGAATCTTTCAATTATTTCTTTCTTCTATGTATTGTTATTACTATAAATACAGAAAGCGTGATGATTAGACTCATACCAGGTATTGAATTATTTTCATCCTTTCTTAACTCATTTTTTTGCCGATTTATTCCAATAGAAAATGCACGATCATTTGTATCAAATACTATTATGTTACTCTTTTCACATTCAGCTGTAATTTTGATGTGGTACCACCCGTCTGGCATAAGATCGGTATCCCATTCAAACCTAGTAGAAGATAAATTATCTTCTAATAGTATCCATTCAGTTACTTTCTTCGGATCATATGTACCGTTTAATAGATCTTCAAGTCCATAAAAAATAGAATATTTAATACTATGATTATCGGGAAAGTCGTGGGATGGAAACCATGATACAGAAATAATTCCCTTTAAAGAATCATATCCTAAAGGATAAAGAACTTTAGGTACAGAAATAATATGTAAAGATAATTCATTAGACATAAGATGTTGTCTAGGTTCGGTTGTTGGTGAATTGTCTTTGATAGTAACTCCTGAAACATTGTACGCAGTGTCATAAATCCCATCTTTGTTAATATCTTTTGTGTCGTCTCTATGATCATCCCAAAAATTTTCACTGAAAAGAATATTTTGATCTGTTTCTGAAGATGTTAAATTACATTGAGAAAGACTTGATTCTACTTCCATAGCAGTTATTTCATTTTCATTTATCCAATTTTCTTGATATAAATAATAATGATTTCCAATAAAATCATTCCATTGAACATTAATATCAGTTGATTCATCGAAATACACTCCCCATTCTTCATTATTAAAAATAGTATTATTGGTTATAGAAATAAAACTGGAATTTTTAGTTGAAATTCCAATTCTATTGTTATTAATTATATTATTTCTGATTATGATTGGGTCTTCAGAAGCTAAATCTGAAGCACTACTCCCTATACCTGAAAGATTCTCATCATATTCACAATATAATATTTCTATACCTGCAGACGAGTAATTTATTTTATTACTAGTTATCACAGTACTAAAATTTCCTGTCTCATAATAACCTTTACCTGTCCATATTTTTCCTTCAATCAGAATTCCTGCTTTATTAATTGACTGATCACTTGTATAAATGGAATTAGAATTTATTAAAATGTTATTGCTAATTATAGATCGAATAGATTTGACATTGTTATCAAAACTATTATTAACTATAGATATGTTAAAGGAATCATAAATATATACTCCTTCCATTTGATCATGAATATAGTTATTCGAAATAGAGATGTTTTCAGATCCTTTGATGTTTATGCTACCACTTGCTTGATTATCAAATAAATCATTATTCGTAATTGTAATATTAGATGAATAAGTAAGTCTTATTCCCATTTCCGTTGTATGAATAGTATTATTCGTTATTAATCCATTACTTGATGTAAAGATAAGAATTCCGATTTTATAATTTGTAAAATAACAATTTTGTATCACAAAATGAATATCAACATTCATTATACAAATAAGTTGTTGATTAGGAATTAAATTTTCATCTCTTACCCCTGTAAAATTATATCCTGAAATAATAATTGGGAAATCTTTTGTTCCGTTTCCCGTCCATCCTTCATTTTCAGCAATGCTTAAAAAATCCGCATTACCTGTTATATCAATTTCATCATGAGATATAAATTGATTGGATGAAGATGTAATTCTGGATATTTTTTTGTTCAAAGGATGAAGAAATTGGTGATTGTTATTTTTTGACTCATTTTGTATTTGAATGTTGAAAAATAATGAGACAATAATCATAAATAAAACGAGTTGTAGTAAATTGGACTTACCTGTCATAATTCATCACTATACATACTTATATTTTTCATTCCAAATTTTATAATCAGTTTTTAGTATATAATGAACGTTAAATCTATTATTTATAAGTTTTTTTAATGCGTAATGGCTGAATTGACGTTCTACGATATTTTATTGAACAATTGATCATTTTGATAGAATTGAGTTAAAAGTAATGCTCTTTCAGGATCGAGAGTTGGAATTGCGTTTATGCTCTGTTCTCGTAATTGTGACATCCTTGGTGACAAATTTGTCATATTTTTATCCTCCAATTTTTGTTTTGAATCCAATTTCCCTGAATAGCTTAGCTATACTATCCATATGTTCAGTAGATGGTGCTTTAAGACCTCCTACACAATAATCTAGGTTTAATCTCTCATATTTCGCCTTCGCTATGTTATGAAACGGTAGAAGATGAATTGTATTTATCGTAGAACGGTCTTGTAGCCAATCACATATCTGTTGAATATTAGAGACGGTATCAGTTATTCCAGGAATTACTGGGAATCGAATAATAACATTATTGTTCTGTTTATCGAGGAATTCAACATTCTCAATGATTTGATTGTTTGAAACACCTGTATATTGTTGATGCTTTATATTATCAATGAATTTAATATCATATAAAAAGAGATCTACATGATCTTTTATTGATTCTACTACTTTCCATTGAGCATATCCACTTGTATCGAGTATAGTTGAGGTATCCATTATATGATGACA
>JAUUVJ010000365.1 GCA_030589605.1 Candidatus Hodarchaeota archaeon
GGGTTTTATCGAGTTCTTTTTTTTAACGGCTCCCTTTGTGTTCATCACTGGGATTCTAACCTACTTTTTTTGGGCTTTTCTATTTAAAAAGGATTTTTCCAAAAAGATATCTCGAAGCAATTATGAAGCAGTTCTATTAATTGATGAAAAAACAGTTATAAACAATCAGAATGATTTTAATATTGCAGTAATTGTTCTTACTTTGACTATATTTGGTTTTGCAATCGCGTCATTCGTACCTTTTAAGATTGAGTTGGGATATATTGCAATCGCTGGTGGTTTTATAATGCTTGGATTCATTGGCGAAAGTGTGGATAAATCTTTAGAAAAAGTTGAATGGTCCTTAGTTTTTTTTATGATTGGTCTTCTCACAATTGTGGGCGTTGCTGAGAAAGTTGGTGTTTTAGAAATTCTAGCTGCACCGATTGAGTTTTTTTGTGAAATAAATCTTTTAGGAGGAATTATTTCTCTGCAATGGATCAATGCTATAGCATCAGCAGTATTAGACAACATTCCTGTGGCTTCTGTAATGACTACAGTTATGGATACATTATTAAGAGACTATCCTGCTCTTCCATTTAATACACTTTTAGTATCTGTTGTTATTGGGACTAATTTGGGTGGAAATATCACACCAATCGGGTCAGCTTCGACCGTTCAAGCAGTATCCTCACTAAACCGTCTAGATAATCCCAAATTTAGAGTTACATTCATAGAGTTTGTGAAATATGGAGGTATTACAGCTATTTTACAATTACTTATCGGAACTTTTTACATTATTGGTTTTTGGTTAATTTCAATTTAAGAACAAAAGAGGAATGAAAATGGATAACTTTGAAAACTCAATTAAAAAATTCAAAGAAATTTTTAAAAAATCACAAGTTTCCGACAAAATAGATATTAAAAATATTCTACTAGTTCTTGATGAGACTAAAGAGCGAGAGGATTTTATTTTTAATCTGGTTGAACAGTTAAATGAACGAACAAATGCAAGTTTCATTTTCCTTTTGGCTGTCCGAGCTTATCGTTCTCAAGCAAGTGATGCAAATATTGAACTTGATACACTTCCTGAATTAATAGCTAGAATCAAGAAAAGGTTTTCAGGAGAAAAAGAATTATTTAATGTTGCTCTTATTCCTGATGAGAAAGAAACACCTTTTAATCGGATAAAAGAACTGATCCAAAAACGAAGAATAGATTTAGTAGTAATTCCAGCCCCTTTCACCTTATTTGCTTCCGAAGAAGAACCAGAACTAGCTAGTTTAGGAACGACAATAGATCAGGTTATAACAGAACATCTTTTAAAAGATAGAATTCCACTTTATTTAGTATTAAAAGCCCAAAAAACACCTGTTACAGATATCAAGGTGTTGATACGGAGTTCAATATTCCATAATAATTTTCTGGGGTGGTTAATCTCGATGATAGAAGACAATGCTCAAATAGACGTTTATTATTCGAAATTAGTAGAAGAAAAAGAATTAAAACGAATAAAGATTTTCTTCAATATAATCAAGGATAAGCTCGAAGAAGATAATAGGAAAATACAAATACAGATCAATCAAGGCCCAATTTATCTTAAGGAATTCTGTTCGATTATACAAAAAGACCCTGATTCTCTCATAGTTTTTCAAGCAATCAAGAAAATCGAAAATGATGCCAAAATAATAACTTCTTCCCTCTGTTCACAAAATTCTAATGCATTAATTTTTCCCCCATCAGAAAAGTAACAAACTAATATTAACTCTAAATGAAAAAATCAAGTATATTCGCTCGGGAAATTCTAGTTATTCCTTCAAATGTCTCCTCAACCGAGGGTAACCCAAAATGGCCTCGAATAACGGGGAATATTTGCATAAATTCGATCTGTTTTATTATCATTTAGATGATATATCATAGGCTTTAACAACTTTGATGTCAAAACGCAAAAAAAGTCGAAAAAAATTCAGAATAGAATAACTTGATTAAGGGAATGTAAATCGTTCAAAAGTAGTTGATTTCACTTGTTCTAGTCGTATTTTGATCAATACGGTTTTTATGTCATTAACTATTGTGATTTACGTATAACGTTAACATATACTTTTATAGGTCATAATAATCTATCTAGAATAACAGGTTTGCGTGAAATGCTCCATAGAAAAACAAAATCATTAGTAATTTTAATTCTCATTGTTTTTGGATTAAATGTAGGAATCATACAAATTGATGCTGATGATGAGATTCCGATTACTCCTAACGATGAATTTTACACTATTTTAACAGAAGAAGAAGCTTTTGATATTGATCCTGATACATATCGACTTATCGTAACAGGAGAGGTAAAAAATCCACTCAACTTATCATTAGATGATATTAAATCAATGCCTGTTACTTCCGAAATAGTTAGAATCGTTTGTATTGGCTATACTTTTGGAGCAACAAACTTAACTGGAGTTGCAAATTGGACTGGGGTAAGTTTGTATCATATCTTGAATATGTCACAAATAAATTTTGATACAGCAGTAGATATTTCATTCCATACCCCCGATTTAAACCCTTGGGCTTTTTCAACAAGTTTAAAACCTGAGGAAGCTTTTTGGGGGGATGTCATTTTAGCTTATGAAATGAATGGAGTACCACTTCCTAAAGAGCATGGTTTCCCTCTTAGACTCGTTGTTCCGCGTTTTTATGGATATAAATGGATTAAATGGCTCAAATATATCCATATTACAACCGAAGATTACTTAGGTTTTTACCCAAGTAATGGAGATTACGATGATTCTCCATACGTAGATGTTGATCTCCAAATCTATTACTCACCAGTAAGCTCTGATCATAAAATTCCTGGATCGAGGACTTTCTGGCCTGGCTTAGAGATTTTTCTTTTCGCAATAGCTATTATCTTTTTGTCACGTTTTGTTAAAAAATTTCATAAGGATTGATAAGTTATCACTTCTTTGAATTTATTCATCAGAATTGAAAGAAATTATCCAAAGTTTCTTCTACAGGGCCAAGTATGGTTTGAGTAACCATTGAAGATATCGGAGTTCTCTCTATATTAAATTCAAAGATTTCAACAGATGGATTATATTTTTTGGCTAAAAAAGGAAACTCAGCTACAGGAAATACGATAGCAGACGTACCTGCGATGATTAAAACGTCTGTGTGAGTTAAGAGTTCATAACATTTTCCTAAGATCTTTGTATCTAAGCTT
This sequence comes from Candidatus Hodarchaeota archaeon, assembly GCA_030589605.1. Taxonomy (GTDB): domain Archaea; phylum Asgardarchaeota; class Heimdallarchaeia; order Hodarchaeales; family Hodarchaeaceae; genus Hodarchaeum. The sequence continues at coordinate 3,194 of JAUUVJ010000365.1, forward strand.
TCTCCAAACCAAACAACATCTGGACGATAGAAGGATTCACATTCTAAACACTGAGGAATGAATTCGGTTTTTTCTAACTTTTTTTCAGTCCAAGTGAAGAAACTGGTGCATTTTGTACACCTCGCTTTCAGAATTTCTCCATGAACATGAGTTACATTCGATGAACCAGCTCTTTCGTGTAAATTATCAACATTTTGAGTGATTATAGAAATAGCAGCATTTTTTTGTTCTAATGTAGCTAATACTTTATGAGCTTGATTTGGTTGTGTCCTTAAGACGATACCAATACGCCATTTATACCAATCCCACACTAATGTGGGGTTTCGAGAAAAAGCTTGAGGTGTAGCAAGATCAGCAGGATTGTATTTACTCCAAAGACTTTCATCTTCACCACGAAAAGTAGGAACCCCTGAAGCTCTTGAAAAACCAGCTCCTGTAAGAACTGTGATTTTTTTATTCATCGATTTAAATTTCAATAGAATTCCCTTGTTATCCTGTTGTTTTATTTCATTCTAATGTCTGATTCATTTAAGTGCGGTTATCATATACGATGCATTATTCCAGTTCATACCTTTTTTACGAAGAGGAAAGGTGTTGATAACTTGTATTTCGCTGTATAAAAGAGCATTAAGAATCTTATTAAGTTTTCTGAAGGGTAATGGGTATGGTACCCAAGGTACAGATTTTTCTGATGAATACTCAATCACCACTAACTTACCTCCTTGCTTTAACTGCTGATAAGCGTGCTTTAACGCAGTTGTATGGATAGGATCATAGTGTAGAGAAAAACCAAAGAGAATTCCATCAACTGAATTTTTATACCATGATGGATTAGAAAAATCGAATTGTTGAGTAGAAATATTTGCATTAAGAGGGATTTTTGATTCAAGAAATGATAAATTATTTGTATTTTTATCTAATGCAATTACCTGAGAAGCTAAAGTAGCAAGTGGAAATGTGTAGGTTCCATGACCACATCCTGCGTCGATCCAAACTCCTCCTTTAATATCACATTGTGTCAATACTTCAACAATCTTTTGAAAATCCATTTATCCAACCGTTTGGGTTTTTCAAGGAAATAACATTTTCCTAATACCTTTGTATCTATTGTTTTGTGGTTAATTTAGGAATAAGAATTTTATGCTTGCAGATAGCCATGTAAAATATTAATTTTTGTAATTAACCTAATAAAAGATTGCTGAAATAATTGTCTTTTATGGATAACCTAGTAAATGATTACTATTAGAAATTCAATTTAGAAATTAGGATTGAGCCTAGTTAACTGAAATCATTAAGGAAAGGAGATTGTGAAATGATTGCAAGAATGTGGCATGGAAGAACACCTAAAGAAAAAGCAGGTGCTTATATGGAATTTTTAAAGTCCAAAGCGATTCCTGACTACCAATCAGTCGAAGGAAATCTAGGTCTTACCTTTTTAAAACACGATGAAGAGGAGATCACTCATTTTTTATTAATAACCTATTGGAA
>JAUUVJ010000204.1 GCA_030589605.1 Candidatus Hodarchaeota archaeon
GTACCTCAAATCAATGCTGGGAAGGTAATCGGTTTATTAGGTGTTAATGGAATAGGAAAATCTACAATATTGGAAATCCTAGCAGGAAATCGAAGACCAAACGGAGGCAACTTCAATAACCCTGAAACTGGTGAAAAGGATTTCTTGTCAAAATTAACAGTTTCCAGTTTCAGACAATATTTAGCCGAATTGTCATCAAATAAAACATCGAGTGGCTATAAACCACAGATTTTTCCTGAATTATTGAATAAAACGGATTTAGTTGAAGAAATACTATCGAAAAATTATATAAAAGGAAAATATACAAAATCTCAAGTCATAGATTTAATGGAACTCAAACCAATCTTGAAACGTGTTCCTTCCCAGCTATGAGGTGGAGAAATGCAACGTTAAGATATTGTAATCGTTTTTCTTCAAAAGGATGATGTATACTTAATTGATGAACCTTGTACTTTTTTGGATTTCCGGCAACGTATCAAAATTGCAGATATCTTCAGAGATTTAGCTGAGTCAGGTAAAGTAGTTTTTATAGCTGAACATGATATAGCTGTTTTGGATTATCAAAGTGATTTGATTTACATCTTTTATGGGAAACCTCATAAGTTTGGGGTCATTTCACGATTAGCTTATTCAGTTAAAAAAGGAATTAACAATTTTTTATTAGGAAAATTGAAAGATGAGAATATTAGAATTCGGGGGAAAGAGATTATCTTTCAAAGAGTAGTAAAAGAGCGTCAATGGGATGGAATAGCTGGTATTGAGTATCCTGCATTCACTAAGAAGTTAGGATCATTTAATCTTGTTGCTGAAAGTGGAAAGATTCATAATGGGGAAATTTTATGCACTTTGGGCGAAAATGGATTAGGTAAAACAACATTTGCTCAACATTTAACACAAATTCTTATGAATGTACAAATATCGTATAAACCACAATTTTTGCATAGAAAATTTACAGGTACAGTAAGAGATTTCTTAACAGCTTATTCTAATACTTATATTGGATCTAGTGAGTATAAACTATATATTTTAAAACCATTCTCGATATCACATTTATTAGACAAGCCTCTCGATGAATTAAGTGGAGGAGAACTACAACGATGCTTTTTAGCTGGTTGTTTAGGTAAAAAAGCTGACCTTTACATAATTGACGAGGGATCAGCCTTTTTAGATGTCGAAGAGCGTTTAAATGCTACTCGTGTCATTCGACATATCGTATCCAAGAACAGTGCTGCTTGTATGGCAATTGAACACGATATACAAATAGCTGAAGCTCTATCTGATAGGATAATGTTATTTGAGGGTAACCCTGGATATTTTGGTAAAACTGTTGGACCTTTAACAAAAAAAGATGGTCTCAATAGATTTTTAAGAAGAATTGATATTACATTTAGAAGAGATCCTGAAACAGGACGAGCTCGATTGAACAAAAAGGGAAGTCAACTTGATCGTCTACAGAGAGAAATGGAAGCATATTACCATGATTTTTAATGAAATAAAGAAGAATAAAACCGATAAATTCATTTTATTCACTTAATCCAGGTCTAAAATAATTTGTCTTCTTATTACATATTTAGATTTAGTTTTAAGATTTTGATCTAATCACATAAAAGTAGGGAATAATAATCTGAATATATCTGCAGGGATGGGAAGACAAAGAATCATTAAAATAACAGCGAATGCAGCAATCGTTTTACGGCTTAGACTAACAGAAGATAAATCATCTAAAGGTCCCGCGTGACCAGTTTGAGAGTACATAACTAATACAAGGATTGCTAGTATGGGATTGATAAACATCATAAGTAAGGCACTGATATATGTTATAGTTCGGTGATTTTTTTCAGAAACGAGGCTTCTCGCAACATGACCCCCGTCTAATTGTCCAATAGGTATCAAATTTAAGCCTGTTAATAGTAATCCAATGTATCCTGCAAGTGCCATAGGATGCAGTATAATTTCCATATTAGTTTCTAAATTTGGGAAAAAAAACAAAGTAATTATTTCAAAAAGAAGTATACGGAGTCTATCAGGACTGGAAGAAATAAGATTAGAAAAAATAATATTTTGTCTGAGGTTCTCTGGTACAGCTGTTGTAGGTACTGTAATCGAAATCCACAACCCAATTATTGTGAAAAAAAGAGCAATAATCAATCCAAAAATCGGGCCAGCTAAACCAACATCAAAAAGATCATTTCTTGATTTTATTGGTGTTTTTTGGGATATAAAAGCCCCCATTGTACCATAGCCAAAGGGAAATGGAATGAAATATGGCCAACTAGCTTTAACACCATGTATTCTAGAAGCAGTTAGATGACCAATTTCATGAATCCCAACAATCCCAATGAGACTGGCAACATAAAGTAAACTAGTAATTATAAGATTAACTCCAGGCTGAATTTGCTTGAACATATCCCAAATCATAATTCCAACGAATGTTACAGAGATTAACGTCAAACCAAAAAGAATAAGTGGTGTCTTAACATTTTGTTTTGCTTCCAGTATTTTATTGCTCAAAGGTATGATATATAACATTCCACGGGATTCAAGAGTTGGGTGAGGTCGTAGGAGAGGAACATAACCTAGTTCTCTAAGTTGATTATTAGCTGTTGACATACTGGAGGATAAATCACTCCGTCGGAGAATTTCATAGGATGGAATAACATTTGGTTGGAGAGATCTTTGAGATTGTTTTTGAGGAAAGGGTCTGTATGATTTAGAAGTTACAGTAAAAAAACGTTCAACCACGTCATCTATTTGCGAAAAAACCCCAAAATTATCTTCATTGAACATATTAACTAAAACTCACAGTTATTTAGTCATTATTCCTTAAATAGATAGAATCTCAAAAACTCTTTGATTCAGGTATCAGATGAAAATGTCTTTAAATATCTCAATATGCATTTTTCTAATTTAAACTCTTGAATATTGTTTAGTTCTTTTTTCAGCTCTTATTTATGAAACGTAAGAAGTTAGCTCATAATATTGATTAGAAAACTATCTCTTAGATCACTAGATGAAAAATTGAAAATCATTAGTAGAGAATTGATTGGGATTTATTGCATCCAAGAGTGAAAGATCATTTTCATCTTCAAGGATTTTCCTTGTTTTTATCTTCAAGTTTTTCTTCATTTTTATTAACTCAGGAGAGGAAAAATTAATTTTTGTTGGTGAAAGGAATAGATCTCCAGTCTTATTGAGAGTTAGAATGAATTCCTGAAAGCTTGTCCATGTGGGTAATCGGAAATCAACTAGAAATGAAATATATAGAACACCTGGAATATTTACCATTTGTAGAACAAAAAAACGTACAATATCTTGTTTATAATTGAGAATGTTTAATTCACATTCATAACCAAGACACCTAATATGTGTAATAGGTATATCTCGCCATTTTATGGTGATTGAACGATTTGGATGATGACATATTTCGGAAAGAAATTCGAAATTAATGTTTTTAACCTTGCTCAGTTCTAAAATCGCTTCTATTTGCGCTTCTCTTTCATATGAATGTTGGTTAAGTTCATTTCTATTGAAAATAGAGTGAATAATTTGACAATCCATCTTAGCAATCATGTTAACTTCAATAGTCTCAGTATATAAGATTTTTAGATACAATAAACCGCAGAGGATTTTGTTTTTAAATTCCTAAAAGACTGAGAGAAGTAATAAACACTAAATTATGACATAATTATTCTACTAAGTTTTTAGAAAGGTCAACGTTCAGTAATACTAGTCAATTGCGACGAAAAAGCAAGTACTTTATTGTATAAAGAAGGAACAGGTTCATTTCTTTCTCTTAGACGCTTTTTTGGAAAACCAAAGAATAAAGCTAGACCATTGTCTAAAAATCTTATGATAAACACATGTTCATCTGATTCAAGAAGCATTGACGTAGAAGTTTGATTTTCAGACGCAGCAAGTCGTTTGACTACTGCATCAAAAAATTCTTTCACTTCAGTGAGGGAAATATGATCAAAATTCGACACATTTTCAACTTTAGTCAATGGTGCTCCTTCTCGTGTAAAAATCTGGGCCATACTTGCTGAATTATGGCGAATAAATGTTTCTAATAATGGACGAAGTGTTTTACGAGCTCCTGAAGCTTCTGCATAAACCTCTCCCATAGCTCGGAAGATTGTATCTGAAAAAACGGTTGTGAGATAAAATTTCATATGTTTTGAAACACCTGTTGTAAGATACTCTCTTATTGTGGTTCCTACCTCAGCTTTGAGTTTCTTTGGGATTAAATCTGTTTTATGCTGAAAAACGAAAACCGTGGATTCAGGGCTATACTGTTCTAATTTTTTCAATGAGAGATCTAAATAATATTTCGCTCGCGAGATTTGTTGAATCTCGATTGAATCAACAACAAAAACTAAGGCTTTTACACCACTGAAAATAAACTCTGATAGTTCTCCTGTGAATCGATCAAGGAATGCTGTTTGTCCTCCTAAATCGAAAATTGTTAGTTCGGTCCCAGCTATTACTTTTTGTTTTCTTTGATAATCAATAGTAGCTTCATAGCGTTCATTCTTTTTAGGAATTTCCCCTTCTATGACCACTTTTATAATAGTAGATTTACCAGATTCAGCTAATCCTAAAATCAAGACTTTACTTGTTTTTTTCGGTTTAAGATAAGACACTGTTCAAAACCTCATTTATCTATGTACCAATTTTTTGAATAATACCAATTTTTTCAAGGATCATTTCACGTTCGAGAGGATCCGTTACATTTTGAATCTTAAATTCATTCTTAAAGCGATTAGAATTAAGGTTTAAGGCTGTTCGACTAGCCAGATAGATTAATCTTTGAGGTACTGAATCTCTAAGTTGAATAGTGAAAATACGTTTGATTATGCTATTCACTAGGATTAACACTGAATGAGTACTAAAATCAGTCATAGGTTCAAGAGTAATCAAATTTCCAGACATATCTATTGTATGAAATTCCAAACCACCTCGTTCAGCTACATAATGAGGTGGTTCCACAGGAGCTACTCCTTCTTCTAAGCTAATATCTTGAGTAATTCTCTTTATACGATTCAATAGATTTTTCATAGTTTCAGCGTTAGATAATTCATTTTCTTCTCGAATCGATTTAGCTTCCTTTTTTAGAGCAGTTTCAATGGATCTATGGTGAAGGAATATTTTTTCACGATTTACACTCTCGAATATTAACCAAATAGTTGATTCACGACCATACTGATCTATACGTACATCAGTTGTTTCTGTTGGAGTAACAGTAAACGACATGGCTAAAGCTTCGAGATTAGGAGAATCTGGAATTGGAATAGAACCATGCAATCGGTAATGCGTTCTTTCAGCTAAAGTGCCCGCTCCCATCGATAGTATTGTCATTCCAATGACACTTAGTTTAACTGTTGTATCTTCTGATATAGGAGAAAGATTGAGAAGGGGATAAGGCCCCATATCCGTCATTGTAGTTACAATTAATCCAGAAATCATTAATCTATCTTCCTTTATTGTCATTATTTCATTTATTCTTATAACTTTGATGAAATTTCCTGTGCTAATTCTGCAGAAATTTGTTCAATTACTGAGAATGAGTCATTATTTAACAAAAATGTTCCTTCATGGCCTATTAAAACTATCTTAATTCCTGCAGAATTTAAAGATTGGGTGATCATCAAGAAATCCTCTATCCGCGATATACTAATTTTTACTTTTGGTGCAAGATTGAAAGTTCCACTTTGAGCTAACATTCGAATTATTTGTGGTCCAAGTTTTTCTTGCCATCCACGGCTTTTGCCTACCGCTACCAGAACATTATGACTTGGAGATATTAAAAACGCACCTGAAAAACCAAAATCATTCATTTTTTCTGTCAAGATTTTTTGAATACGGTTAGTTTTTCCTTTATCAATACTCAATTCATTCTGTTGCACTGTTTTTGTAAAATCAGAAGCTTTATGTATTATTTGTGTGAATATTAGGTTTGTACGTCTTTGTTCATCAGGTCCTTTAAGTGATACAACGTATGAGGGAATCTCATTAGGAAAATTTTGTTGGATTTGATTTGCAACCTGTTTTTGTATTTTGTTACGTTCTATCTCATTTGGAATTAGATGTCCTCGATTTAGTAGAAGAAACATTTTGTAGTTCTTATTTTGCTTATTCAGGTTTGATGAAATCTCTTGAAAATCAACGATTATATCATTAATTCGTTGATACGAGATGTCATGCACATATATTAGAGTATTTGTTTTGATAAAAATCTTTTCTCGAATAGAAGGAATCAATTTAGCAATATAAAAGTCTTCTTTTGCTTTAATTGGGGGATTCAACCAGTCGTAAAAGATAAAATTCTGGAAAATTTTCAAATTCGGTTCTGTTCGTCCTAGCTTCATTAAATGATTGAAAATGAGATCTTTTCCTGAATGGGATAATCCTGCGATTATGATAAGATTTTGAAGCACATTTAGTCCTCTAAGCTGGGGATTGAAGCATGGTTTCAAGTTGGTTTGCTAATAATTTCACAGTTTCTTCAACTTCTTGAAGTTTTCTAGTTTCCAGCATAGATTTTTCATCACTAGAGAATAGAATCAATAGATAATGAGGTTTTACAATCGTTCTATACATCATTGCTGATTCCATTCGTTTAATTTCCGATTTCATACTTGGAACTAGTCGTAAATCATTTGCTTTCTCCAATAACGTGATTAATTGTTGAATTTCACTAGTTTCGGCGTCAGAAGCATGTACTCTAAATTCGGGGTCTTCTAAAGAGATTAATAAGACTTCATCTAGTCTATTCATGAACATCAAAGCGTGTAGTAATTGTTGAATAGGACGGAGACGTAAACGTTTTTGGATTGCAACCAAATCCTCCTCAGTTTCTACATGCTCTGCTTCAGGAATCGCTTCACTAGCTTCAGCAGTTATTCGTTTAAATGCCTCATGAATCGAATTATCATAAATAGATGTTTGAAGAAAAGTTACATTCTTATTTGATGCTCCATCTTGGAATAATTCCATCAATAATTCCATTCTTTCTGCTCTTTGAGTTAAATCAGGCATTAAATCAGTTTTATGTAATAGAACATAAATCGCTGGCTGTACATCAGACATTTCTTCTAATCGAGTGACACCTTCGACAAAAGCTTTCAATGATTGAGGGAATTTATCAGGGGTAGCGATATCACAAATAAATACCAATACAGCAACATTACTGAAGATAAA
>JAUUVJ010000067.1 GCA_030589605.1 Candidatus Hodarchaeota archaeon
AACAATGGACAGCAAAGATGAAACACCACGTTATGATGACAATGGTGACCAACTAGGAAGTAGTGTAGGAGATATCATTGGAACAGATGGCGTTTTTGGAAACTCCATCTTCTTATGATCAGGATGTTGAAGAAGAAGAAAATGTGGAAGGTTAGTTCTCATACATTCTAATTACTTGGCAAATAGCCAATAAATTTGTCAGAAGAATCCTAAAGAAGAAAGTTGATCCAAACATTTTGAAGTATGCAAAAATTAATGCAGATGAAAATGCGATAAGAATTGAAACCCATGAATTCTTAGTTAATTGGTTCCTTTCAATCTTAGGATATATTAATCGCTGGAAGAAAGATTGACAGTTTGTATAAAACATCCTTGAGTTCTAAAGAGCTTTTTTCAGGAGGTCTGTATCCACATTTCCTCCACTTAAGACACAGACAGTAAGATCTTCCCTTGGTACCTGAATTTTATCTGCAAGGATAGCAGCAAATCCAGCCGCTCCAGCAGGTTCTGTTACGATTTTTGCTTTTTCAGCAAGTATACGCATTGCATCAAGGATTTCTTCATCAGAAACAAGAACAATTTTTTCTACAAACTTTTTAACGTGAGCTAAAGTATATTTACCTGCAAATGGTGTTGCTAAACCATCCGCAATAGTATTAATTTCACTTAACGACACAACAGTACCTTGAATTAAGCTTTTATTCATTGCGTCAGCACCAAAAGGTTCGACACCGATAATCTTGACCTTTGGATTACTCTGCTTTATTGCTGCTGCAATTCCTGAAATCAATCCTCCTCCTCCAACTGGAACTATCACATTATCAGGAACTCGTGGGGAATCCTCCCATATTTCTCATCATTCTTACTACCATCGTGGCCAATTAGCAATGTTTTTCAGACAACATCACTTACCCAGATTTCCCGAAACTGACGCTGATGTGTATTTTAACAACATCTCTTGAATTTCTCAACTATGGCGCTCTAATTAAAAAAAGTAGTTTAAAAAAATGTACTATAGTATTTAATTTTCTAGTCTTATACAACGCTTTATTCTTTATGAAGAATATAGACAAGCAAAGAACGTTTTAATAAACATTCAGAAACCCAAGAAATCATAGTATTCTTACTTTAAATTATCGTATGGGGCAGGTTTCAGGTATATACCCTGGTATATACTTTTCATAACCTAACCAACGTTACAAAATTATTCAATGATAGGTTTGATATCGTTTTGAATCAGTAATGGAATATCTTGTAGAGGATCTCCTTTCATTGGACTATCAATAGCTTTCAAATCTCCTTTCGGATGTAGATGATTAGGTTGTGTTGTTACGGGCCATTTTATATCAAAATTATCATATCTAATCCTATCATTCACTTTTTGGGAAAAAGTAAGTTGATAAGAATACTCCCCAAAATCATTATATCTAATGTAGGCTTTAAATCCTTTTAAGAATGTGATTTCAAGACGTGGTCGTTCGTCATCGATTAAAATTTCTTTGATTTCGTGGAGTAATTCATCAACAATGATTTGTCTGGCTAATAATATGTTCTCTTCAGCTGTAACTGTCAACCCTCCTAAGGTAGATTATCGAGAAGGTTCCTTAGTTTCTCCTCTTCAAGAAGTAATTGACGCAGTTCAATTGCGTCATTTTCAGCCTCTGGATAAGTCCCATCACGAGCTTTATTAATAAAAGATTCAGCTGTACTTTCATCCCAATGTTTTAAAATGGAACTTATCAGCTCTTGAATTCTTCTTAATTTAAATGTGATTAATTCTTCCGCTACTTCTTTATCGAGACTTACATTCATTTCAGGTCACTTTTCCAAAATTTCAATTATTATATAAGCTCTTTGATTCTTGGAAATAAAAGATCATGTTTATGAAAAATAGTCTATCGACATTCCCACATAAAAAATACTAATTTATTTTTTCCAAATCCATCTAAACATCATGATGTTCATTCATATAACCAACGATATCAGTTCCGAAAAAAGTTGATATAGGAATAAATTAAATTTCCACATTTATTTGCTAGCTTTAAAAAGAAAACAATACCGATACTAAAAGCAAAAACTACACAGTTAAGGACATTGAGTAATAAATTGAACTTGATTCAGATCGGATAGCCAGCGGTATTGTCAATATCTCACTTTTTGAATGAAGAAATGGAAATATTAATTAAATAATTAATTAGTTAATTCATTAAGGATCATTATGCTAGTTTTGAGAAAAATCATTTCGCATTTAGAACAGGTTCGAGAAAGTACAATCTTAGAAATGACTCAAGTAACAACTGAACTAGATCGTAATAGACTTTCTGGATTTTTAAGAGCGTGTGAAGAAGTAGGACTCATTGAAAGCATTGGAAAAGCCTCTCATAAAAAATATAGGCTTACCGATAGCTATTTGCAAATATTAGACGCTCTTTCACTCCAGCAAAATCATGTTGAAAGACCACAGAAAGGTAGAAAGAAATGGCATTATCCGTATAAAAAGCGTCTTAAAGAGCGTAATATTTCTTGGAGCGATGAAATACCAGAGGGGATATAGTAATATGCAATGTGATCTGAAAATAACAAAGGAATATTTATTTAAAGAAATTGAAACTGGAATAGTGGTTCCAACAATATCTTTGCAAATCCATCGAGAAGGTATGAAACGATCAATAGTTACGGATGCGATAATTGACACAGGTATGAAAAAGGATTACTTCTATCAAAAGAGGTCAGTGATTTATTATTCCTTATTGGTGACCCTGAACGTGAGGATTCCTTAGGTTCTGGATACATCGAAATTCCTTGTAACGTATTTTTTTTACGAATAAAAGTTTTTAATCGCTGGTTATTAACAGAGGGATTTGCTCCTAAAGATGAAGGTTTTGAAACAATTATCGGAACTGAACTGCTTAATTTAGTAAATATTTGCATCAGAGGACCAGAAAAAAAGACTTATATACAGTGAAACATGCCCCACTTAAAAATCATTGAAAAAGGGGAAAGAATTTTTGTCCTAATTCATTTGCTTCAATTCTTTGATCTCTAGAGAGGTAGCCTCTGGATTACGAATTAAAAAATAATAAAAAAATTACAAAATCTACTAAATATGTTTTTAAACAAGTAGTTGACGATGTATTTGGGTTTTTTTACTTCTGACAACTACAAAAGAAAAGATAATTTTACTAGTCATTTGTATTATTGCCTTTTCTTTTCATATTAATTATGTCCTAGCTGTGTCTGACTCAACCTCCGATAAATATGGTACTATTTCAATTAAAGGAGGTGAATATATTGTTCAAAATAATGTTTGGGGAGCGGATACCTCACAAACAGTTACCGTTCCTGATATCAATGTTTGTCGGTTTAATGTGACAGAATCCAACCACAACCAAGGTGGTGTTGCCTCCTATCCCTCGATTTTCAAAGGCTCTCACTTCGGTTTAACTACCAGTGGTTGGCAATCAATCACCATAAGTAATTTAGCTTCTGCTACGTTTAATTGGACGGTAAATAGTACTCGTCCTACGGGAATATATAATGTGGCTGCAGAGGCATGGTTCAGTTTATCCATTAATACGAGTTTGGGCCATCAATGGCTATCATCTGGAGGGGGAGAATTAATGATATGGATTGATTCCCAAGGTATGGTTCCAGCTGGTACCCAAATTGGGACATACGGCTCCTACGAAGTATGGTTTGCACAAATGGATCACCAGTATATCTGTTATTTTCAAACAGGTCAGAATTCAGTCAATATCAATCTTACCGAATTTATTCATGATGCTATGTCGCGAGGGTATTTAGATCCTTATTGGTATTTACACGATATCGAAGCGGGTTTCGAAATCTGGTCTGGAGGGGAAGGTTTAGTAGTTGAATCATTTTCTGCTGAAGTGTCAGCAATTAGTCCATCTTCTACTACTACTACCACTACCACCACCACGAAACCAACATCCAGCTGGAATATTCTTCTTCTACTTCTATCCCTATTTGCCCTGTTCCCATTGAGACAGCGTAAGAAGAAATCCTAAACTTTCTCATGTTTCCTTTTATTACTTTTTTTTTCAAAGTATTGAACTTTTTGTAAATTCATGAGATTGAATTGGATTTTTCCTATGAAAATCCTTTCATTCCAACGTTATACGATAAACATGAAAGGTATTTTGAATGTCGGGGCATCTTTAAGATCACATATAGCAGATGTGCAATAACCAACGATATATACACTAGCCGTTTTTATTAAAATTTTAACTACTAGGATCGCCTAAATGTATTATCCGTTCATCATAAAGAATTTTTTCCTCTTTATGCTTGAAGAGAAGAGCTTTTTGACAATCATTTTCTTAGAAATTGTAAAAATATAGTTCAACTTGAGATACAATAACTTTCTCCATTTGGTTTTATTTCTTCAATCGAACATAGAATAAATATTCATCCTTTCCTCTTACTAATTCTAATTCCTGATCCTCAGTTAAATCCAGTTCTTCCAGCAATTTGGCTGGAACTTGTAAGGAATTTCCACTTATCTTTGAAGTTATTTTATCTTCAATTCCTTTTTTTACTTTATAATTTACTAATTAAACCTTAGCAATAAGTATTCAATTATTTACTGTCATGAAATCATAACTTGCTGGATCTCTCATAATTGCAAAAGTTCTAACGTCAAAAAAAGGCTAATTTTAATTCGAAATAATATTTTTATACTATGAACTGAACCTAAAATTAAAAGAGGTCGATGCATGTATGAAATTCAGATTATTGTAAGCTGTATTCTTGCAAGTTCATATCTGATAGCTTCTTACCTTATAATCAGAGAAAATAAATCTCTTGTTAATTTATTGTTCGCATTTTCTACATGCACTCTTGCTCTAGCTACCATTCTAGCTCTTTTGGGATATCTGACTGTAGATGGATATATCCATGGAGATTACATATTTTTCTGGCAATTAGGCACAATCATTTTAATATTATCTCCCTCTGGATTCTTTTTTTCTGCAAAAACCATTAATTATGGAAAAAATGCTTTTACACAATTAGGATCCTTCATTTGGGGTATTACGTCTTTCTTTATTATCGTTGGGATTATTTTAATTTACCCTTTACAAACAGAGCTTGAGAATATTCTTATTTGGGATCCTTTAGTTAATCTTCTATTATTAGGTGTTTCTTTTGAGTTCTATCATTTATATCGTCTGAACTCAGAGTGGAGAAATAAAATTGGTTTAATTATCGTTGGATTTTGTATATCGATTATTGGAATGGGTTTAGACACTTTAATAATTATTTTAACTGGTGATTATTCTCCTATTCTAAGACAAGTTCCTCCACTTATTGGATTAGCTCTAGTAATCTCCGCTTTTATTGTTATCCCTGCATCTCAACGGACAATACAAGATTGGACGGCCTTGAGTATTCAAAACAAAGAAATGCAATTATTAGTTGATTTACTTACACATGACTTAACTAATCATCTCTTCACAAGTGAGGCGTTTTTAGACTATTATTTAAAGCATTTTGGAGAAAATACTGAAGATCACAGTCTATTAAAATCAAAAGCAGGAATCCAACGTGCTTTAAGTCTGATTAAGACTGTTTCTATATTAATGATCACTAAATTAAATTTAAAAGATCGATTACACCAAATTTCATTAAGAAAAGCCGTGGATGATTCAATTACTGTAATAAACGATATATTTCCTTCTGAAAATGTTGAAATTGAGGTTGCAGGTATTATGGATAGTGATACAGTTCTAGCTGATTCACTCTTTGACCACTTACTGATTAATCTCCTAAATAATGCAGTGAAGAATGATGAAAATGAAAGAATTTCAATAATAATCAGAAAAGAAGAGATTTCCCCGACAAAATTTCGATTGTTAATAATTGATAATGGCATAGGTATTCCTTCTGAGAAAAGGATCGGGATATTTGATAGATATTCTCAATTTCGATCAGAGGGTAAGGGATCTGGGTTAGGATTGTTCATAGTAAATACTCTTATTAGTAATTATAAAGGAAGCATCGAAATAATGAACACTGTTGCAGAGGATTTTTCTAAGGGTACTACATTTGTACTAACACTATTTTCAGGGATTAAATAACTTAAATTATTCGGTATTCGATATGGGAATACGTGAAATTACTGGATTAACGTCGTTAAATTGTGGTTTGGCGATGTTTACAAATTGTCGCTTAACCAACGTGTAATGAAAAAAATGAAATATTAGATATTTTGTAGTATTGTAGTCACAAATGTATTTTTGTAGTAAGCTTAATAAGGATATTCAGATGAAATCAATGTGAATTAAATTGAAGTCTACAACAAGAAGAGTTTCAGAAACTGAACTTCAAAAGCTAAAAGATATTCAAAACCAATTAAAACAAATTGGAATTGATATAAGTCAAGTAGAACTAAGTGAATCCATCACTGATTATGTTCTCAATCGCTTTGATGACTTTATAAAAGAATATAATTCAAAAACTCAATCCAATGAAAATGAAGTTCTATTGAAGTGGATAAATAATCCATATGATAGTGAATTAAGTACTGATGCTGTTAAAGATCATGATGTGATCCAGTAATGTTTATAGATAGCGTAGTATGGATTGCTTTAGCATCAAAAAAAGACCAATGGCATAAAGAGGCACTGAAGTTAAAGAATCAAATTCTAAACTTAAATAAAATCTATGTAACAGATTTAATTATTAACGAGACTTACAATTTCTTATTAAGAAAAATATCTTATTCAGCAGCGTCAGATACTCTTGTGATGTTTCTTGAAAGTCCAAAAATAACTATTCTTTTCAACAACTTCCTAACCCTATCCAATACTAAGAACATTTTAATGAAACATACTAATTTAAGCCTTACAGATGCAAATATTGTTTGGTTTTCTGAAAATTTAAATATAAAAGAAGTTATGAGTTTTGATAAGGGGTTTGACAGTGTTCAGACTATATCTAGAATATTATGAAATTTAATCTCAGAAAAGTCACATATCTCCTCAATACCTTTTAGAATTTGGAGTATATACAGTAAAACATGCCCCGCTTTAAAATTCGTGCTATTAACCATTAATTAAGGATATGTGGAAATGGAACAAATTCCAGAAGATGTGATAGACTGGCTATTGGAGGAGAACAATCCTTCGATACGGTATCGTACGATGCTAGAATTACAGGATCTCCCAAATACTAGGAACCAGGTTAAAGAGGCTAAAGAAGCTGTAATAGAGTATTTAATAGTGCAGAATATTTTGAAGAAGATGCAACCTGAGGGATATTGGGAGGTGAAAAAACGAGATGATCGAATCATAGGAGCTGGGGTGGAATATGCTGATTGGAGTACTACTCATTTTATATTGAGTTATTTAGTGGAACTAGGACTAACAAAGGACAATCCTCTAGTGAATAAGGCAGCAAATCGCTATCTATCGCTTCCACAACCAGATGGAGATTTCTGGAATCATTATTCGTGTTTATATGGGATAAATATTCGGACCTTCGTAAAATTGGGATTTCAAGAGGATCCACGATTATTAAAGACGATTGATTTACTAAAAACTATGATTCGAGAGGATCAAGGCTATTTGTGTGATCCACATGAAGGAAAACGAAAAACACGGCTGGTAAAAAGCTGTTATCGAGGATCAGCAAAAAATCTGTTTGCACTCAGTGAACTCCCACAGCTATGGGCTGAATCATACGCCAAACGCTTAATCAACTACTTTCTCGATCGGAACGTTCTCTATAAAACAAAAAAACCCACTGAATTTGTGACGAAGGAGACTGGAAAGACTATCTTTCCCTTTTCCTACCGAGCGGGGCTTCTCGAAACTTTGTATGCCCTTGCAAAAATGGGATACGGTGAGGACCCAAGAGTGCAAAACGCCTGGACTATTCTTAAGAACCATCGAACCTCAACTGGCCGTTATATTCTGGACTGGACGCCTGGCAGAACCACGAATCGGTATTTCTATCCAGGAAAAAGACAGACAGAAAATAAGTGTGTCACATTCTATGCCTACCTGTGTCTGAATTACAAAAAAGAGAGTGGGAAAAGTTACGGCTCTAAGTTAAGAAAGTAGAAATCGGAATCCATTGGATTAAAAGGTACAAGGAATAAAAATAAGAGTTTTTATATGATAATTTATTTTGAAAGAGCACTTTTAGCGTACGCTAAAACTGAGTTTTATCCTATAGAGATAAAACATTAGAGGAACCTTATAATAAATATATGAATATAAGGACGGGTTTAATTTGTATATATCGAAAAGAAAAGTCAAAAGGGAGTTTTTAAGAATAATGCAAAAGTCGTGATATGAAAGGTTGTCAAGATGAATATAAAATCAACTAATATGAAAAAAATTATGGAGAAATATACAACAATTCATGCTCTCGGAATGAGCACTGGTCTAGGGCTTTGGGATATGAGGGTGAATATGCTCAAAGATGCCTCAGAAGATCGCGGAAAAATGAGGAGTATCATAACAGGACTTTACCAAGACATGATGTTGAACAAGGAATTTCTAGATCTGATTAACGTAGCAGAAAAAGAAGATCTAACTCTGTATGAAAAGGCTATTATACGCTCCTTGAAGCGTGAAACCAAATTTTATCTGGCAATTCCTCCTGATGTGTTGAAAGAATACATAAAACTCACTACAGTTGCTTATAATGAATGGGTTAAGGCCAGAGCAAAATCAGATTTCTCTATTTTTGAACCATATTTAGGAAAAATAGCTGAATTTAGTCGAAAATTCGCAGAGCTACTTAGATATGAGAATGAACCTTATGACGCCATGCTTGATCGTTATGAAGAGGGAATACTTGCTCGAGATTTTGATGAGATGTTTACTGGGATAAAAAAGAAGATCGTGCCTGTTTTCAAGAAATTGGCCGATGACAGGAGCCATGCTCTAGAAAACGAACCGTATAACGAGGAAAGACTCAAAGATTTCATTATTTACGTTGTCAGAAAATTCGGGTACAATTTTAATCGAGGAAGATTAGATAAGACCACACATCCATTTACAATGTCAATCGGTATGAATGACGTCCGTATAACTACTCGGTACGAGGGTGGGAAAGATTTCAGGATGCCTCTCCTCGGATCGATTCATGAGTTCGGTCATGCTATTTATGATATGCAAATTGATCCCTCATTAAACTGGACCCCGCTAGCTAGTGGGAGTATTACCTATTCACTTGGCATTCACGAGTCACAATCACGGTTCTGGGAAAATATGGTAGGTAGGAGTCGAGAATTCATCGAGGCATTTCATGATGTGTTAATAGCTTTTATGCCTAATATTGCCATGTACGGTACCGAAGAAATCTACCGATATTTCAATATTGTGAGACCGAACTATATAAGAGTCGAAGCCGATGAGTTGTGTTATCCCATGCACATACTCCTCCGTTATGAGCTGGAAAGGGACATGATGAATGAAAAAATCAACATATCAGAGTTACCACAGGTCTGGAATGAAAAAATGGAAAATTACATGGGAATAATACCACCAGATGATGCTAGAGGGTGCCTTCAAGACCCCCACTGGTCACGTATGTTCGGCTATTTTCCCACATATGCAATGGGAACTATCTTAGCAGCACAGATTAAAAGGAAACTAGAAAACGAAATAGGACCACTTGGAGAATTCATTAGAGCAAAAAACTTTGGTCCAGTAACGAATTGGCAAAAAGAAAACATTCACAAGTACAGTTCACTCTATACGCCAAAAGAACTGGTTAAAACCGCCCTTGGGGAGCCTATGAACGTAGAATATTTTGCTAAACACGTAAAAAAGTATGTTGAGTTGTGGAGTTAGAAAGAGATTATCAAAAGAAAAAACCTTGCGATATTTAATGCTTTGATTTGGATAAACAAAACTAGCAAAAGAGGATATTATGATGACAAAGAGAGTTTTGATTGCATATGGAACTCGATTTGGGAGTACCGAAGAAATTTCGAGTAAATTTGCAGAGATCATGAGAAACCAAGGCTTAGATACAACTGTTATAAATGTTAAAAAGGATAAATGGCCTCCACTGGATCAATTTGATGCTGTACTAATTGGTAGTAGTATAAAGATAGGAAGATGGACAAAAGAAGCAAAAAAATTTTTAAAAAAGAATGTCGAAGCTTTGAAAGAGAAATCTTTCTTAGCAATATATGTAAGTTCTGGTGATGCTTCTTATCCTGAGAAATATCAAGAGGCTAAAGAAAAGTATGTTCAGAAAATTATTACTGATCTAGGTTTTGATTTGAATAAAGTAATGCATGAAGCGTTTGGGGGATTATTCGATATGTCAAACACCTCAAAGATAGGATGGATGGAAAAGAAGTTTATGAATATGGCTGCAAGGGATGATGAAAGTGCTAATTTGACTGAGAATGAATATAATGATCTTCGTGATTGGGATCAAATCCACTCATTCGCTAATGAAGCTACCACTAGAATTCTTCAATTGTAGATTTTACTTCTCAAGAAACATCGTGGACTGAGTATAGGATCAGCTATTATTACATTTAAACAGAACTTATTATCTAGGTCAGTATTAAACTAATTCTCCTATATTCTCCTTTATTGGATATTTACCAATCTTACGGGCATATCGATACATTTCCGTTATCGCTTGGATATTGTGTCCTGAATATAGACTATTGCTAGAAGAAAAAAGGAATCCTCCGTCAGGAGCTCCTTGGTTAATAGTACGTTGAACCTCTTCCCTTACAAGGGTCAGATTATCTTGACATAAAATGTGAGTAGTATCTACATTGCCAGCAAGTAATAGTTTCGTTCCAAAGTTCTGTTTTATTTTCTGTAAATTAATACCAGCCTTAGGTTCCAGTGAATGGACTCCAGAGAAACCCGCTTCAACAATAAACTGGAGTAGAGGTTCAATATTTCCATCACTGTGCCAAATAATGGGGACTGGACAGCTTTTAGTAATCTTTTTGTATTCTGGAAGAATTAATTCCTGAAACATCCGAGGTGATATCATGGGGCGACTATTATCAGCTGTATCATCCCCCAAAACAATGAAATCTACGTCGTTATTAACTGCTTCTTCGACAAGAGCAAGTGTCCATAAAGTACTTCTCTCAATCACCGCTTTCACAAGTTCTAAATCAGTATAACAGGCCAAGAAGAAGTTTTCCATCCCCATCGATAAATAAGATAATCCCAGCGAACAATCATGCCAGGCATAAAACAGAGCATATTCCTCCCTGTAATTTCTCTTGACTTTTTTTACTTCATGATCGGGAAACCAATCAGCTGCATGGGATAGGGGGGCAGTATAATGTTCTAAATCACGATAACTTTGGACTACTCCTCCACAGTATTGACCATCTTTAAAAATCCGACCCCATTCATCTATACCATTCTTATAAGCATTAGTATTGGATGGATGACTTCCTAAAGGTAGACAATCCATCCCAAGTCGTATTCTAGTTGAATAAGGATCTCCATTGAACTGTTCCATGATTTGATTCTCAATCCAAGGTTCAAAAAGTGGGACATAATCTGGTTCCTGATGTTCAAGAGCTAATAGGACTCTCTCCTTTGAGTTCATCTACGGAACACCTCTACAATAATCACTCACCTTGAAAATACCATATTTGCTTGTCCTTGTTATAGTCGAACGACTATTCCTAAACGTAAGATTGATTGCTCTGGAATCAACCTATGTCCAAATCAGAAATCCGTTCTCAGATTTAGCATTTTTTATCAAATTGGCCGAAATGGCACTTTGTATGAATTCCTCCAAACATTCCGCTGAAACTCCAGTTCGAACTGCTAATGATAAGATAAAATCCTCATTCCTAATTAAGATTTTTAATAAAATAGTTCAACATTGTAGTTCGTTCTCAAAAAAGGGATTTTTATGAAGTTAAAAAATAAACGCTTTTAACTCATCAATCTATCATATACATTTGAATAGACTTTAATCTAGATGAATTAAACCAGTATTTCTTCGAATAACCATTCAATATATCCTTAACACTTCTTGAATTTTAAAATGAGTTAATTAGAACTTAAAATCAACTAAATTTAGAATGAAAAAGAAAAAAAAAGCAATTCCTAAGTAGTACTATGATTATGGAAATAAAAACTATCAATAGCAATAAGTATAATTCTCAAGAATTAGCTTCTTCAATGGTGAAAAATTCTAGTAAGCATACTTATTATACTATTTCTCTATTGGTTGATAAAGATTTAGTAAATAGTTGTTTTATGGCATATGCTTATTTCCGATGGGTGGATGATGTTGTTGATGAT
>JAUUVJ010000033.1 GCA_030589605.1 Candidatus Hodarchaeota archaeon
ATTCCTCAATGAGTGCGAGTTTTGACTTTTTCTGATTAAATGGATTTTCATGTTTTAGTTGCCACTCACGTTTCATTGCTAATTGTTGAGATGGAAATTTTTCAAGATAAACAAGCTCTATTGGCTGCTTATGTGTTAAACGAGCACCTTTTGTTGAACTTAATCCAGTGTGTTGCGTAATACGGGACATGAGACGATGTGTATATCCAGTGTAGATTTTGCGATTGGATCCATGAGATTTATTACCAACAAGTAGCATGTACACCCAATAAGGCAAGATTTTCACCAATTTATGTGATTATTACCTAAATAAAAATATTCATAAAAATCTCCTCTAAAATAATTGAGAGGAAAATAAGATCGATTCATACTATTATAACCATTAATTTATCAGGACACTTGTCGGATCAAGCAACACCATTTATTTTCAGTGAAATGGGTTCAGAGTTGGATAGTTTATTATAGAGTTTGTTCTGTAGTGATAAAACGAGAAGAATGACCTCGCCGAACGAAGAAAATGAAGTAAAAGAATCAAACTCGCAATCAGAGATACCTCCAGCAGTCACTAAAATATGGGGTATCATTTCAGAGTTTAAATTTGTTCTATTAATTGCTTTCCTAGCTTTTTGGGTGAAGGTAGTATATTTAAGCAGTACGGACATGTGGGACGAAGGTTGGTTTACTGCTATCTTTAGCCGCATGGCAGATGGTTTATCTGATCCTTTTCTTCCTCTTTATTACCCTGCTGAGGGAGGTGGAACTGCATTCTTTGATAAACCACCTGTGGCCTTTTGGGGTGGTGCTATTTTGATGACTTTTTTTGGTCGTTCCACCTTTGCTGCAAAAGGGATTGTTGTTATTGGTGGAGCTGGACTTGCTGTTATCGTTTACTTTCTATTTAGTCATCAATCTGAAAACAAAAGTGCTGCTGTAATCGCTGGTTTACTTGTGGCATTAGCACACTTTCTTACTTTTTATTCAAGAACTGCGTATATTGACCCTTTTGTTATTTTCATGTCAGCTTTGGTGATGTTACTTGCTGTTCGTATGATTGATGCTGTGCTCGTTGAAAATAATATGCGAAAGGGTTATATCCTTTTAATTATCACTGTTATTGTAAATGTCTTCAATATATTGACAAAAGCTTGGCAAGGAGTTCTGACTTTTCCTGCTATTGGAATTTATTTACTTTTCAGGTATTTAGAGAGACACGTTCGATCTGAAGATTGGAAACTTGTTTGGTGTGAAATTCGTTCATATTTCGTTCTTTCACCTAAAAAAATTCCCTCAAATCTAATTATTTCCTCAGATTCTAATAACATAAGAGTTCCATTTCCTTATTTAATTGCGATAGTTGCATTTATGTCTTCTTTCATTGGATCATATATTATCACTAATTTGTTGATTTCTAGTTTAGTTTTAGCAATTGTTTCTAGTATAGGTTGCTATATGGTCTTTTTAAGAACATCTTCTATTCAAAATAGGATTTTATATATACCAGGTTTTACATCTGGTGTTATCGCGGGTCTAATCAGTGGAATTGCTGGAGGACTTATTGTAAGTATTTTTTATAAAAATTTTGTTGGTTCATTCACTGATATTGCTAATGAATTAGGTGAACTGGATATATTTTCTGGAGGTTTATTCTCAGGCTTATTTGTTTCATCTTCATCAAATGTTGATATCGCATTAACAATTCTCAGTTTATTATCCTCTCTATTTGGATCTATTTTAACTTTTCTTACAATAATCTTGTTAACGGGTGTTATTTTAGATTTATTTACACGGAGTAAAAAATTTCTCAGAATAATGTATGAAATTTTGGACATCATTCCCCTAGCAATATTAGGTTTGTGGTTTGCATTTTGGTTCGGAGGTATTCTTCTACTTGGACTATTTTTCGAGCGTGATGCTTATAAAATAACATTCTTTGGAGTTCTAGTTACATTAATTCTGATTCTACTTGTGGGTTACCCGAGATTAAAAAACTATATCACAACATACCTTAATTTAGATTTACCACTAAAATCAAAAGAGGAAATAAGGACATTTGAATTACACCTCCTTTTTACCTGTATTGCTGTAATGTTGCTTATATTAAGCTTCATACCTTTTACTGCATGGGTACAGTATCTAGATTCTAATATAGCAAATGGTACATTCCCTTGGAATGTTCGTGTTCCTGGAGAATTAAGTGGGGATCCAAATAGACCAAACCCTGTTACTTACACCTTTTTATTTTTTGACTACTATGTTTCTTGGCGATATAGCCATGGTACTAAGTATTCATTACCTTCCAGCATTGGGAGTGCTGTGAATGATTATGTCCTAATTATTATGTTACCTTTTTTTATTGTGGGTGTTATTGCTTTTTTCTTTTCAGAAAAGCGAAACCCAGCACTTGGCGCACTATTTCTTACTTGGCTAGTAACAGTTCCATTCATTTTTTTCCCTGCTCAGTTCCAATTAAACTATTACTATATCCCTCTTGCCATCCCCTATCTAGCTGTTGCTGCTAAAGGTATAGAATATATTTATTCCAGTGAACGATGGAAGATTTCTGTAACGGATAAAGTTGAACGATTTCTAGCTGGAGGATATTTTTATTTCGAAGTTAGTTTATTATATATTCTTTTACCTACTGGTACGTTTATTGATTCCCTCTTAAAATTCTTAGCAGGAAACATCGATATTAATGCTTTTGTTAATGAAATCGATACTTTGCTCAACTTCCTCTTTATTGCATGTCTATTTCTAATTCCCTTCACCTTTATAGCGTTTCGGGTACTTAAAACCTTTCCTGGTATTATTACTGCTGGTTTTGCTTACAAATATTTTATGGTTTCATGGATTAAAGATTTTAATAAATTGTATTCTCTCATTTTCCATGATCTTCTAGATACATTGCTATCTCTTGATTTTTCATGGATTCAAGATATTTTTGAATTAGGAGCTCCACTTGTTACTCTAGTTGGAATCATACTTCTATTGTTTGGTTTGTACTGGTTAAAAGATAAGGTTAAACCTCAAGCGTTCATTATTCTCACTCTTGTATTTTCTGGGATGTTAATCAATGTGTCAGGTCTAGCCCATTACAATCAAATACATGATTTAGGTTTTCAAGAGATGGCAATTTACATCAACAATCATGGTGGTAACTATAATCGTAGTACATGGGTTATTCCTGAATCAGGTGCTCAATTTGCTATGAGATACTATTTGGGATATGAAGTTGTTAATACACAGAATTATCCATTTCAATATAATGACTCTGCAGATGTGGATGTTTATTATAGCCTGCGTCCATATATTAAATTCTGGGTTATTGTAAATGATACACATTGGAATGTACCGGATTACAGTGCAAATTACTCCGAATCGTATCATTGGTTCACGAATCATGAACATTTGGTGTGTGTAGATGACATTGTTGGACTAACGAGTTGGTATAAGATACACCTCTTTGTTAACCGTACATGGATAACAGAACAAGATTATGATTGGACAAAATTATAGGGATAAAAAAAATTTGGTGGTAAATCCAGCCTTGATGGGTTTCGAGAAAGTATAAAAATTACATAGACGCTGATATAACGGGTTCTGTAGAGTAATAACCCAATTCGTAGAGAATGAACCAGTAAGAGAATTTCTGTTGATTTCAATCAATGACTTGAATGAAAAAGAAATGTTGAAAATTGCGAAGAACCAATGCTTATTATAAGAATTAACTAATTATTAAATAGTGAGAAATTATGCCTAATAAAATTCAAGCTAGACACATCTTAGTGGAGAAAAAAACCCTCGCAGAAGATATTATTGAACAAATTAACACTGGAAATAAGTTTGAAGAATTAGCAAAGAAACATTCAACATGTCCTAGCCGAAAAAAGGGAGGAAGTCTTGGTGAATTCGGTAGAGGCAAGATGGTGCGTGAATTTGAACAAGCCGCTTTTGCATTAAAGAAGGGTCAAGTAACTCAGGTACCAGTGAAAACGAAATTTGGTTATCATATAATAAAAAGGACTCGTTGAGCCGTGGGGAGCCGTGGGGATCATTTGCCATTATAAGTAGTCATGTTCAATCTTCAATTTAATGGTAGCGAGATAATCGGAAGAATAACTACTTGAAAAATAAGTACTTCAAATTTTATTCTTAGTTATTCAACAAAAAATCCCATGTTCTGATACAAATGTTTTTATTGAGTTATTAATTAATTTGTTCTGAGAATGAGAAGATGAAGTATTTTTCGAATATTTGAAACCTAAAATACCATCATATGGAAATCAATTTGTAAGGGTTCTTTAATTGCACAAAGAAATTTAAGATCATACCTAATCATATAAATAAGTACATAAAAACTACGAATAAATGATTATATAGGTAAAAATAAACCTCATAGAGATTGAAGTGATAAAAATTTGTTATTAGATTCCGAAATCCGCTTAGCTCTGCAAAGGATAGAAAATGCTCTCCAACATGTTATGGAATTTCATGATTTTCGAAATTTCATGTTAGCTAAGGCATATTTAGATGAGGGTCAAATTCATACCTCTATGCAATTTCTTCGGCGCATTGAAAATAGTTCAACCAATGCAAACAAAGTTATAGTCAAGAGTTTATTCATTCGAGCTCTTATTTTAGCTTATGATCTGCAGTTTACTGATGGCCTCGCTCTATTGGTTCGAATTCGAAATATGGACTTCGAAAAAGATGAACAATTATCAAAAGATCTCAATTCTGTTATTAAAGATATTAAAATACAACAACAAGCTAGCACAATGTATGATACGACGAAAGGAAAAGAAATTATAGCCACCTTCCGACAAAATACAATGAATCATTTAGAAAAATATTTAAATTCAGCAAAACAACTTGTTCGAAAGTAATATAATTAAATATATGTAATCTTTCTCAGTTTATTCGATAGATTTTAAGAATCTTAAAATCAAGTTCCCAATGATTTCAGAAAGGCTGTTTTCATCGATACTAGCGTCTATCCATTCAATCTTTTCCCCGATATCCATTTCAGACAACAACTTGTAGTTATTACGAACGATTTCTTGATAAGCTGGGATTTCAAGCTTATCTTCATTTTTTTTATCACGATCTCGAATCCGTGATTGACCTAAAGATACAGGGACATCCAATATTATCCAAAGATCTGGCCTTCTGGCAAAAGAATTTTTTTCAAGTATATATTCTAGACTGAATACATTAAGAGCACCTTGATAAGCTGCATTTGATAAATAATATCTATCGACGAGTACTATTTTCTTCTTCTATAAATTAGGCAAAATATTTTGTTCTAGATCCCATTGTCTGTCTTTCATGTACCATTCTAATTCTTCTTCAGGAGTCACTTTTTCACGATGTTTTTTGATTTTGTTCTTAATCAATTGTGCATAAGGAGAATCACGAGTTGGTTCATGAGTAATTATTACAGAATAATTTTGGTTCCGTAAGAAATCTGCAACCCTTTTCATCTGTGTTGTCTTACCTGAGCCATCAATGCCTTCAAAAGCGATTAAAACACCTCGTGAGAGTTTTATCAAAGAATGTCACCAAATATTATTGTCAAGAGCTCCTAAATCAACAAATGATCGCTTTTCTTTTGATTATATAAACAGCTTTTACAATCATTATTGAGGAACTTTGACCAATCAAGAGTTGGTCAATAACCCACTGATACTCCTTTAGGAGTGATCGGTAGGCTTGAGATGATTTTTAATTACTTCAAGCCTGATTGATTAGCCTCAGTCACCACCTGTAACCTATGGTTACGGGTGATTAGACTACGTTACCTTGGAATGCAACGGGTAACCAACCCCGTGGTATAGGCACTCTGGAGTGCTCCACAAGCTCCAGACCCTGCGACTAGTGGTTAAACAGTTCTGAGGGTAGGAACAGTGCTGCTAGTAATCGAAAGAAACCCTTGGTAACATTGGCGATGTGGGCCACGCTCTCATTTGAGAGTGACAGGTTTTTTGTTAACCTGTTCCTTTTCTAGAGAATATACAGTTAATACATTTAAAACAACAGAAAAGTGAGAAATTATGACACAGAAGGTATTTGTTTTGAATAAGCACGGCAAGCCATTGATGCCAACCACTCAACGTAAAGCTCGGCTCTTACTCAAAGCTGGTAAAGCCCAGATCGTCAAACATGACCCATTTTTTACCATCCAGCTCTTGTTCGGTTCCACTGGTTACCGACAGTCTATTGAGTTCGGAATTGACTCAGGATATCAGAAAATTGGTTATTCTGCTGTTAGTAAGAATGAAGAGTTACTTTGTGGGGAATTAGTATTACTAGAAGACATGTCTAACCGATTAACTGGGAAAAAGATGTACCGAAAGAAACGAAGAAAAAAATTACGTTACCGACCTCCACGTTTCAACAACAGGCGAAGACAAAATGGTTGGTTTGCTCCTTCCATTCAACACAAACATAACAGTCATCTTTTGTTGGTCAAATTGATCGAGTCAATCTTGCCTATAATGGAGAAGATTATTGAAGTAGCTAATTTTGATATCCATAAAATAAAGAACCCAACCATTTTAGGTCTCGAGTATCAGCAAGGGGAACAAATTGGTTATTGCAATGTCCGAGAATACGTATTGCACCGTGATAGCCATGAATGTCAGAATCCTAATTGCAAAAACTGGGCTATGCAAAAAATCTTACAAATACACCACATCGGGTATTGGCAAGATGATATGACGAACAGACCAGGAAATTTGATCACACTCTGCACGAAATGTCACATTCCCAAAAATCACATGGAAAATGGTTGTTTGTATGGCTGGAAACCGAAGGTTCAGGATTTTAAGGGGGAGACATTCATGACTACAGTACGAAAGAAACTGGTTAACATCTTAAACTGTGCTAGAACCTATGGATATATAACCAAGCATCGAAGGAAATTATTAAACCTTCCCAAATCTCACGCTAATGATGCATTTGTTATCGCAGGTGGTACGAAACAAAAAAGAGCAAAACCCATACATTTGGAACAAATTAGAAGAAACAACCGCTCATTACAGAAATTTTATGATGCACAGTACATCGATACACGTACGGATGAGAAAACTCGTGGAAAAGAACTTCACAGTGGTAGACGTACCCGAAATAAGCAGCTAAACGAAGAGAATTTACATGTGTATCGTGGGAAGAAGCTCAAAAAAGGACGTGTGAACATCCGTAAGCAACATTACCAGTACCAACCCAAAGACTTCGTAAGCTATAAAGGAAGACATTATAAAGTTAAAGGAATGCAGAACTATGGGAAATATGTCAAACTAGATGGATTGAACAAACCAATCAAACTAGCATTAATCCGTCCCATTAGGTGGCGTAAGGGGATTTGTATTAGCTGTTGAATTTATAAATCTAGATAAATTGAATATTACAATTGAATATCTCAAATATTGTGGACCTTTATTTATTCGATCAGTCTCTAAACTTGATACTTCTCATTTTCAAGGAGTAGTATCTTCTAGAACATCCTTGGGTATATATTAATAATTACTAGAAACATACTCTATCTAAATATTAGTTAAAACTAATACATACTCTAAAAAAGAGAGAATATCGCCAAGGTTCATTCATTTATGATATTAAATAGATTCTTAAGCCAATTTATTATGGATTATTTGTATTATGATAAAAAAAGAAATAAAGTCGGTATTACGCAGGTATTGCTTAATATTTTATACAAAAATCAAACCAATAAGATAGTGTGAGGATATTAATGACACCGAACCAACTTTCCAACGAAGATCGCAAATTACAACTTTCCATCGAAGATCGCAAATTACACTTTGTTCATGAACAATTAAAATTGAACCT
Organism: Candidatus Hodarchaeota archaeon; assembly: GCA_030589605.1. Taxonomy (GTDB): domain Archaea; phylum Asgardarchaeota; class Heimdallarchaeia; order Hodarchaeales; family Hodarchaeaceae; genus Hodarchaeum. Next base: position 7,849 of record JAUUVJ010000033.1, read on the forward strand.
AGTTTTAGATGTTCTGAACTACAATGGTCCAATAACAGGCCAATTAGGCCTAGACGACGATTTACAACCTAATCAAGGTATACCTGCAGCAATTGTTTCTTCAGCTCATTAATAATCAATTCTATGTCTTTCTACTGCCTTATCCAAAACGCTATAAGACGTTTTGATAGTGATCGGATTTCCTCACTTTTTCTTTTTTTTATTAAATACTGAAAGAATATTTTGTTACCAAGGAGGATTATAGAGGGAATATGTTTTAGGTTGATTGTTTAAAATGTCTTCAAGTTGTTTTAAGGTATCAGTATCAAGCATGATACCTGATGCTTTGATATTTGATTCAACTTGTTCAGGTTTTGTAGCTCCAGTGATTACAGCACTGATTTCGTTTCGACGAAGAATCCATGCCAAAGCTAATTGTGAAACAGTCATACCTCTTTCTTCAGAGATCATTTGTAATTTCTTCACCTTTTCAATATTCTCTGGATTCAATTCTCTATCTAACCATTTGGATGATGCTCCACGGCTACCTTCAGGTTTTCCCTGATTATATTTTCCAGTTAATATGCCTTGTGCTAATGGAGACCAACACACGATCCCTATTCCGTTTCTTTTACACGTTTCCATTATATCTAATTCGATAAACCGATCCAACATATTGTAGCGTGATTGTTCAACCACAGGAGGATGACAGCCAAGTTCTTTTGCTATCCAAACAGCTCTTTCTAGTTGAACTGCGGGCCATACTGAAGTACCCCAATAGTGAACCAATCCTTGTTCAACTAAATCAGACATAGCTTTGACTGTTTCAGTTAGAGGTGTATTTTGGTCAAACCGATGGCAGAAATAAATATCAAGATAATCTGTTCCTAATCGTTCTAGCGATTTCTCAATTGATTCAGAAATATGTTTCCGACTCAATCCTTTATCATTTATATTTTCACTCATAGGCCAAAAAACTTTACTGCTAATAACAAGGTCAGATCGTTTGTAATTTTCTTCGCTTATAATTTCGCCAATAATATTTTCAGCTTCTCCTCGAGCGTAAACATCAGCAATATCTATGAAATTTACTCCCATTTCAATAGCTTTGGTTACACATAATTGGCTTTGGCTTTTTCCTATAGCTCCTCCGTATGTTAACCACGCTCCAAGTGATATTTCACTTATTTTTAATCCAGTTCCACCCATATTTCTGTATTTCATTGAATTTCATCTCCTTTAAGTTATTCTTTCTACACCCTACTATATTGTTATATAGGCTGATGTACAAATTAAACAATAATAAGAATATAGTAATATCCTTTGTTTTTAAAAGAATTTCTGGAAAAACTTATTTATAAAACGATAAGAAAATCGAAAAAAAAGGAAGAAGGAGGAGTTTATTTTCCTTTTCTTTTTAGTAATTGTTGTCTTACTAGCCATATCATTCTGTTAAAAAAAGAGAAAAAAATTAGAGATAATAGCTAAAAAATGTCTTTTGTCTATAATCCCAGTTTAATTTGTTTAAAATTATGGTGATATTTTATTATGGATCAAGAAACCTCTAGTAGCTCTTTAAACGGTCAAGAAACATTTGAATTCCAAGCAGAAATCCAAAAATTACTTGATATACTGATAAATCGCTTATATAAAAATCGTGAAATTTTTTTACGTGAACTGATTTCTAATGCCGCTGATGCTTTACATCGTGCAAGAATCGCGCAATTAGAAAATTCAGAGGGTATTATTGAAACAGATATAGAACCAGCTATTCAAATATCCTTTGATGAAGAAGAAGGTACAATAACAGTCTCAGATAATGGATACGGAATGTCGCATGATGAAGTGATAACAAACTTAGGTACAATCGCTCAAAGTGGAACCTTGGAATTCCTGGAAAGCCTAAATAATTCATCTGAGGTTGGCAATTTAATCGGACAATTCGGTGTTGGGTTTTATAGTTCCTTTATTATTGCGTCTGAAGTTGTAGTACGATCTAGATCATTAAAGAACGGCACTCGAGGAGTAGAATGGCGTTCTTCTGGTTCAGGCAAATTTTCAGTTTCTTACATTGAAAAAGAAAATCGTGGAACAGATATAATACTACATCTAAAAGAAGATGCAAAAGAATTCGCAAATAAGTATAAACTAGAATCAATAATTAAAAAATACAGTGATTTTGTTGGATTTCCTATTCGAATTGGTGATGAAGAAAAACCTGTCAACAGACAAACTCCAATTTGGCACCAATCTGCAGATGAAGTCACAGATGAGGAATACAATGAATATTACCGTCAGGTAAGTATGGATTTCACTGAACCTTTTCATCGCATCCCTCTCAATGTTGACGCTCCTATTCAATTTCGAGCATTACTGTTTCTCCCGAATCAGCGTAATCGAATGATGGGCACATCTATGTCCCAAGATTATGGTTTACGGCTTTATAGTAAAAAGATTTTAGTCCAAGAAAAAGCTAAGGATCTATTACCAGAATATTTACGATTTGTTTTTGGGGTGGTAGATAGTGAGGATTTACCCCTTAACATCTCTCGTGAAGTAATTCAAGTCGATCGTTCAATTAGACGAATTTCTAAAGTTATTACAGGAAAAATTCTTGATGAACTAAACAAATTGATCGAAGAAGAGAAAGAGGATGAAATTAAATACTTAGAATGGTGGAATCATTTTGGGAGTTTTATTAAGGAAGGCATTACTCAAGATGAAAAACGTAGAAAGAAATTGCTCAAACTTTTACGATTTCCAACATCAAAATCGGAAGACAAGTTTATTTCTTTAGAAAAATACATTGAACAGATGCCAGAAGATCAAGAGGAGATCTATTATCTGTTAGGTGAAAATTTACAGGCTCTCAAACGTAGTCCGCACTTGGAATATTATGAAAAATTAAATCAGGAAGTTATCTTGTTCGCTGAACCTATTGATTCTTTTGTTATGATGCATGTTTCTGATTATAAAGATAAACATTTCAAGCCTATTGATCAAGCTGAAGATGATGCTGTTCCTCCATCAGACAAAGAAGAAGGAAAAGATGAAAAGGAAGACAAAGAAGATAAAGAAAAAGATGCTCTTTTAACAAAAATGTCTGAAATTCTTGGTGACAAGATTGTTGACGTTAGATATACCGAGCTCCTAACGGATAGTCCATGTCGTTTGATAAATCCTGCAGGCATGGGAGCTTTTTCTCGAGTTCTAAAATACATGGATGAAGACCATCTTCCCCAGAAAAAAATCTTAGAGGTTAATAAAGAACATCCACTTATTATACAACTCAACAAAATATTAGAAAAAGAGCCTAACTCTCCTCTTTTCAATTTAAGTATTGTACAATTGTTTGAAAGCCAACAATTAGCAGAAGGTATTTTACAAAACCCAACTGATATGATTCAACGCATAAATACCTTCATGAAGGAAGCTTTGAAAAAATAGTTTATTCATTTAAGCAGAGGGAGGATTTTTTTTCTTCATATATGTTTTCATTTTTATATGAGATTCCTAAGTTAAATTTAGTATTACTTATCCTTTCATCTGATTTATTCAGGCTTACTCTGAAACTTGTATTATCTTGAATTATCTCCTTATAAAAACATAATGTCGTGCGCATTAAATCTCCTCTTCCTCTTTAAGGAGCGAAAGCCATTAAGACTAAAACGAGTGGAGTGCCTAGAGAATGAGGTAGAATACTTGTGTTTCTATTTTAGTTTTCTTTCACTTTTTCCTGAATATACAGAATCTTCAGGGACAATTGTTCGCATTGGGCGTTGAGTTGAAATTTCTTCTAAGATATGAGCAGTGAGTCCTGTTATACGAGATATAGCAAAAAAAGCTTTCCCTAACTCTGGAGCAAACCCCATATCAGCTAATAATGCTCCAATGGCACCATCAACGTTTAAAGGTAAAGATCTACCAGATTGATTAGATAACTCTTTTGCTATAAGTTGTGCAAATTCTACATATATTCCACCTATTTTTGTCTCATTAGCTATTTGAAGAAGCTTCGTTGTTCTAGGATCATTTGTGTGAAAACGATGCCCGAATCCAGGGATTCTAATTTTATCTTTTCGTGTTTTTTCTACAACATTTTTAGCGAGCGTGGCTAAGTTAACTTCGCTTCCCACGTTCAGTTCTTTCTGGAGAAATCTCATACATCTTTCACCAGCTCCTCCATGATGATCCCCTACAGCTAATATCCCTGATGCCATTGCAGTAGTAATCGGGACTACAGATGAAGCAACGGTTCTAGCTGTTACAGCACTAGGTGCAGTCACTCCATGATCCATTGAAGCAACAAGACTAGCGTTTATAACTCGCTCTTCAGATAAACTAGGCAATTCGCCTCGTAGTATCAAATAAATACCAGATGCATAGCTTATGTCGCCAATAAGTTCATCCAAACGGTATCCTCGTATTAATAATTCATTAGACTTGACTCTAGTAATCTTGGTTTCCCATTCTTTTCCCATTGAAGTTTCCTCAGCATTTCTTGTCTAAATTTCTTAATTAATTCATTAGGTACTCCTCTATAAAAATTTGATTGCTTTACTTAAAAAAAGGAAGAAAAGCAAACAGTTTTACAGGTAGTAGTTCAAACGCACGAATGTCAAGTAAATGCATTTAATAGGATGGATATATGCTGACACGAAACATACTAGGACGAGATCTTCCTGAAGAATTGTTCGGAATAAAAATAAAACCTTATCAAGGAATTTACAAAAGTAAAACCTCTGGTAAGAGAATTGGCCCTGCTTATCAACCTCATTATGTCACAAGAGAGACAACACGATTCTACGATTCATTAGATTTACTTTTAGAACGACTCCATTTAAATCATGGGATATCGGTCTCTTTCCATCATCCTCTTCGGGATGGAGATAATGTAATCAATCCTATTATGCATACTCTCGCATCTCAGGGAATTAAAGATATAACTATAGCACCAACAGCATTATTCCCAGTTCACGTTCCTCTTTTGGAACATATTGAATCAGGAGTTATAGGACGCATTGAAGGGAGTATGAATGGCCCGATTGGTAAGGCGGTTTCTACTGGTGAAGTATCTCTTCCTACTATCCTAAGATCTCATGGAGGACGCGCAAGAGCGGTTCAAGAAGGGAGCTTAAGAATAAATATCGCATTTGTTGTAGCATCAGCCTCAGATTTCCTTGGAAACTTAACAGGAATCGAAGGAAAAAATCCGTTTGGTAGCTTAGGTTATCCATTAGAAACAGATTCACTTTACGCTGATATAGTCATCGGCGTAACAGACACTGTACTTGAAGATCCTCTAACTCATATCAGTATTCCATCTAGCCGTGTTGACGCTATATTAGAAGTAGATTCAATTGGTAATCCTGCTAAAATAGCTTCTGGAAGTTTAGGTAGAAAAATAGCAGCTGAACGTATCGCTATTTGTGAAACTGCAGCTCAAGTGATGGAAAATTCAGGTTATCTCAATCAAGGACTCAATTATCAGGCTGGAGCAGGAGGAATGTCTTTAGAAACTACTAGATGCTTGAAAGATTTAATGACTGATAAGAATTTAAAAGGAAGTTATATTTTTGGAGGAATTGCTTCTCAGGCTGTTGAATTATTAGAAGCAGACTTATTTGACACAATATACGATGCTCAATCATTCGATATCAGAGCAATAAATTCGTTAAAAAACAACCCAAATCATGCGGAAGTATCAATAGATCATGCATATAATCCTTTTAATAAAGGCTGTATAGCAAATTACACTGATTTTTCAGCTTTAGGAGCAACGGAAGTTGATGTTAACTTCAATGTCAATGTAAATACATTTAGTAATGGAATCATTAATTCTGGTATAGGTGGGCATCAAGATGCCGCTAGAGCTAAAATCAGTATGATTTTATTGCCATTAGCACGAAAGGTACCATCAATTATTGATCGTGTGACAACAGCTTCAAGCCCTGGAGATTGTATTGATGTTATCGTAACAGATGATGGTATTGCAGTACGTCCCAAACGAGTAAAATTGAAAAAACGATTGGAAAGTGCTGGATTAAATGTTCGATCAATTGAAGATTTAAAAGATGAAGCAATGAGTTTGGCACAACCAATGGATCTAAATTTGACTGATAAAATTACTACACTAGTTGAATATCGTGATGGCACTCATTTGGATGTTATTTATCAGACAGAGTAATTTTTTTGAAATGAGACACAAATCTTGAGTTAATGTTTTTACTAAAACGTTCCTATATCTAAGAAGATTATCCGCATTATTCCTTAGATCACACCTCATCCGAGCCTTATAATGCACATTAGCCATAGCTACGGGGTCAGTTGAGCGTCCTGAGCACTAGGGAGTTTTCTAACCTTTTTCCCTCTATAAACTGCTTCGGAAAAGTTTATTCTACGCATCTGCGGTTGTGACGCGATTTCCTCGAAATAATGAGCTGATAATCCTGCGATTCTACCATATATGAAAACCGCTTTTGCAATTTTTGAATTCAATCCCAAATCAGCAACTATCGAGCCAATTACACCATCAACATTTATGGGGAGATTGATACCTCGTACTCTTCTAAAAATATTTGATACAATTTTGGAAATCTGAATGCATTCTCCAGCTATTCCTGCTTCCTCAGCTTTAGTCCATAAAGCATCACGTCTTGGATCTTTAGTATGAAATCGATGGCCCAGACCTTGAATTCTTTTACCTTCTTTCATATAGGCAGTAACCATCTCTTGGACAGCAGCAGAGAGTTCTATTTCTTTTTCTTTCATCAACTTAGCACATTTCTTGAAAAATATTGCTGCTTTTGCCCCGGCACCTCCATGAACATCTGTGATTGCACTAACCCCCTGAGCAATAGCTACTTCATAAGGTGCTCTTACTGTTGCTGCAATAATCGTTGCTTGAGCTGAAGGAGGTGTTACTCCATGATCAACGCTTGCTACTATCATTGCTTCAAGAATATTTACTAGTTTTTCATCTATTACAGTGTTCCCTGTTAAGATTTGATATAACATGTGTGAAAATGGTTTTTCAGTATCAATATCATCTAAAACATCTTCATTGCCTAGTATTGAAGCTAAGTATCTTGCTACGCGGCCCAAACAGAACATAAGTTGGTTCGGATGGTTATTATTACCACCTAGCGAATATTTGGCTAGTTGATCATCTAGTAGTAGAAATTTTGAAATTGTTTTTGAGATATCTTCATTCTTTAATGCTTTAACTTTCGGAATGGGTAGTGTTATTGCTTCTAGAGCTTTTTGTTCCAGATCGTAGATTTGTTCTTTTTCCGGAAATTCTCCTTCTACTAGTAAATATGCTGTTTCTGTTAGTGTTTTTTGTAAAATAATCTCTTTAAGAGGGTAACCTGCTATTACTAAATTATTTGGTTGCACTCTAGTAATGAGTGTAATCCACTCAAATTTTTTAGGTGGTTCCTCCCATGTGGTAGTCATTTTTTCCCTGTATTTTTCTATTTCAAAG
>JAUUVJ010000091.1 GCA_030589605.1 Candidatus Hodarchaeota archaeon
TGAGTATCATAGGTGATTTTAGAAAAGTACCTGAATCAACATTGAAAAAAGTATTAGCTTCAGGTAATGTACGCTTAAAACAACTTGATGGTATTGAATTTTGGGGTTGTATTAGAGATGCAGAAGAGTTGTTAATATGTCCCGAACCTAAGAATCCTGAAAAAGAGGAGCTACTTGGAGTTATTACAACAAATGATAATTTAGTTGAGCTATTCTCACAAGAAATAATGACATATACAACAAGAAGTCGGGAAATTCTCTTGTAATTTATCTCATTTAGAAATAGAAAAGCTAAGGCTAAATTACCTTAGTGATTTACAATTTAGCTGCTTCAATAGCTTGGTTTAATGTTTGGTCTTTTTCTAATAACCGTTTTTTCGATATAACATTGATCTCACCATTTTCTACGGTAAAATCAACACGACCAGCAGAATATTCAATTGTATAATGATTTTCTTTTTTAGTGAAATAAATATCACTTATTTTTGTCAAAGCAATAGCAAGACGTCCTGCAATGGTTTCATTATTATCAAGAGTAACTTTAGTTTCTTCAATCGGTTCTGGTTCTGCTTTTGGCTCAACTTTTGGCTCTAATCGTGCAATCGTATGAATCTCGGAAGCAGCTTGATCTTGTTTCAGAAATGTTGGGATATATTCTGCATCTGGTGACATTCTGGCTGATGTAACTGGTTGAGTAACTGTTTTCTGTGAGATTTGTGTTTCATCGTAAGAGTAATGATGACCTACTTGAAGGAGAACATCTGGAATAGCTTCCTCTTTAATTATCGATACCTCAAATCTCGCTCCAATGCGCAAACGAGACTTTGGAATAGTGAAACCACTTTTCGCTATAGATGAAACCCGACGCTCAATAATTCGTTGATTAATCAGCGAAAAATTTTTTGGTATCCTAACAGTAATTGTTGAAGTATTTTCATCAATTGTTAATACTGCTTCGTCTTCGGAAGGTAGACTCTTACTGTCAGATATCACAAACTCATCAGTTCTCCAAAGACAAGTTATAACTAGATCTCTTTCTCTCATGAATTTATTGTCTCCTTAATCATCATCTTCATCTCTGAGGATTTTTAGGGCTTCTCGTAATGACATTGATAACATATCATCTTCTTCTTTTTCTCCTTCGTCATCTTTATCTAAAAGCATATCTTTTAGTGAGGGGATAGATTCAGTGGACGCTTCTGGTGTTTCCTCATATCCACTAGTCTTAAGTGCTTCATCAAGAGCTTGAAGTTTATCAGGTGATGGTTCAGATGCGGGTGTAATTGGAGTAATCGGCTCTCTAGATGCTTGAGTTAACCCTTCTAATGGATCAAGACCCTTAATTTCAGGAGCTGGTTCTGGAGTCGGAGCAATTGGGGTTGGACTTGGAATTGGTTCAGGACTAGGGCTTATAGGTGTGGTTGTAGAATCAGTTAATATTTCCTCCAATGGAGATGCAGGTTGCTCTTCTAATAACATTTCCTCTAAAGGGGAAATTTCTTGCTTTTCTGGTTCTATTCTAGCTGAAAGCTTATCTTGAGTATTTCCTAAAAATTGTGTGAATTTTTGATCGTCTTTAAAAGCTAGAAATTGTTTTTTAGCCAATTTAGCCATATCTCGAACTCCCTTCCAATATTGACTAGATTTTCCTTCTTGATCTGCAACTGGAATGTCTATTCCCAGTTTTTGACCTAAAGAGGAGCTAATTCTAGCTACAGCTTTTGATTCGATTTGTGCTAAAAAATCATTAAGCTTCTTAGTCGCTTGAGTTTCTCTTAAATGGGCGAAAAGTTGTTGAATTAAATCCAATGTTTCAATAGCAGACTTAATATAAGTTATATCGACACTCATTACCTAGGCATCCTATAATGGGGATAGTTAATTATTGTTGAAATTATTTTTTTTTAAACTAATCCTCTGATATTCAAATATTTTTGTAATTTATTTGCTTATTAAAGTAATTTATTGAATAGATAATGAATTACTTCCATACAATTTCACTAATAAAATCTGATCTAGAAGCTAATGATCATCAACATATTCTTTATTTTCCGAAAAATCTCGTGAATCAATTCGATCAGGGAGATCATTCCCCCAAGAGGAGCGAAGATCAATTTGTATGTCAGTTTGGACTCCATATATCGGTATTGTGCCAAGGTTTCTTATACGAGACATTAAAGCTATCGTTGCGACATCACCGACTTCTACATTGTATTGCTCGGCAATTTCCATTGTGACATCGAAAGCTGCTTCTAAATTTTCACCTGTAGATATAATATCTTCCACGAAAAGGATTGAAGTATTTTCTTCCATAAAATCGGCAAATTTATCTTCAAAAGCAGGGTCAGCATACTCAGAATAGATACTACTATCTTCAAATTCTCGTATCTCTGTTTTAGGTTTAAAATACGTCCAAATGAAATCGTCAGTTTTATTTTCAATTAAATCAACTAGCTGAAAACCGCCTCGTGCTACATAAACGACAATCCACCGTTTTTTATCAAACTTTGGATACAATAATTTCCAATCTTCTTCAGCCCAAAGTGCTAGATCTGATAAAGGCAAAATTTGAGCACCCTCTTCAGATGGATAAGGGCCAGAATCGTAAATATAGAGCATTAGGGCCTTTTCTAATCCAGATAGGATTTCATTGTAAGCTTTTTTCGCTGCAGGATCTTTTTTTAGAATATCAGGGATTTCTTTTTCCTTTTGACTTAGAAAGAAAACCATTGCAATTCCTCCAATGTGATATCACTAAGCTTAGGGGTATTAACAATCAGTTTTAGATTAGTTATCATTTGTGTAACTTTGTTTTCCAGTGGAATTTGTTCAAAAAGGTACATTAAATACAAATATGTTTGAATCGAAATTTCTCTTTTAAGGATGTGCAAATAGATTTGAGTAATATAGAATAACTTTATTCACATTATTATAAAAAAACTATAATAATCTTTTAATTCTTGTAGAGTCATTCATTTATTGGTTATTGACCTCTTTTCCCTAGTAATAGTCAAAGGATCATCATTTTTCTGATGTTTTTACCCAAGAATATTAAATGATTGTTTAACAAAATATAAAAGAAAACGAATAATTAAAATAATATTGTTCTTCTTTCAGACCTCAATATTGTTAGGAAAACCATAATATATTTTAAAACACGAGTTAGGAAAATCATCTATAATTACTTATAATGTGGAGAATTGGAAAAATTGAGTTTCGTTAATGAGTTATTCGAAAGATTGAGTAAATCTACTACTGCAAGTGATGTTCAAGAAGCTTTAGCATCGCTAGGAAACATTCAAAACACTAATGAACGTGCTCATGCTGCTAGTGAAACTGCAAACCTAATCAACAGGTATGCGTCCGAATTAATAGAGAGAGGGCAGTATAAAAATGCTGCATACCAATATTTCTCAGGTTTTCAGGTAATAAACCGATTTCTACATGATCCTAATTCAGAAAATCAGTGGCTTAAGTCTGCGGCTGATGCTTTAGTTCATGCTTCACAAGACCACATTTCTTGGGATGATTTATTTGGTGGAGCTGTATGTATGACAATCGCTTCATTACTACGTATTCAAACAGGAGATTGGAATATAAAACAACATTTGGATGAATTCATAAAGTCTCATGATTTTTCTTCTGATCAAGCTGCTACAGCGTGTCTTTACATTCCATATGATTTAGCAGGAGCAGTGAATCCCGAGAATCCTGATCCAAACTTGCTTCAACGAGCTTCGAATTATACTGAAACATACTTAATTAACGCTAAACAATCAATGATGTTTAAAGAGGGAATTAAAAGAAGTATTGAGTTAACTCAACAGAAGATGATGGCATATGTTAAGTTTCCATCATTACGGACGGCATATGAATTTAATTATGACATAATATTTGGAGAAGAATTTAAATTCAAAGTCAAAATGGAAAATAAGGGAGAAGGAGTCGCATCAAAAGTAAAAGCCCATATTGAAATTCCCTCCTCTTTGAATACAGTTTCAGGATCAGACTCGATTTCAATTGAAAAACTTGAACCTGGTGATTCTACTCAGTTGGAATTTTCATTAATTTGCCCTATAGGTGAAGGAAAAACAGAAATAGAAGTTGAAATTCCTATTAATGTAGAATATGAGGATATTTTGCTGAATAAAAATTCTTTATCTCTAGGTTCGGCAGTAGTAACTATTAGAGCAGAGAAAAAGGGTGTAAAACTGCTGAACCAACTGAAAGCATTGAATGAACGTGTTGGAGAGGAAATATCTCCATTGAAATCATTACCCCAAAGTGAAATTAATCCGATAATAAATGGTCTTGATACAATATTAGAGAAAATAACGTCAACATCTGAAAAGAACATTCAGGAAGGAGAATTTGCTGCTGCTTCTATTGGAGTTAAACAACTTGAACAAATGCAGGAGCTAATTACACCTTTGGCAAAATTCCTCGGTGATTATAGTGAAAGCTCACAGAAACTGATATCCGAATTCCAAACTCTAAAGCAGAATACTGAAGAATTATTAAAATCACTTGAAGAAGTAGAAAACCAATTAATGTAAGATCAATTGAATTATGCCTTATGCAATAAATCACAAATAGATAAATTCTTAGTTTCTACCTGAATTACATTTACTTGTATTTTAAACTAAAAATCCATTAAACATACTGGTTACGAGTTGGGGGATATTTTTCAGGCCATGAATAATAGTTTTAGGAGATAAAGAATATTTAAAAAGCCCAATTCCATGTAGATCAATATTATCGACTTTCTGCATATGATGTGCTAAATCAGTTTGTCTAGCTATGTCAAAAAGACTATCTAGAGTTTTATCAGGTAAGAAAGATAATGTTCTTCTGAAAAATTTCATAAGTGAAAGTTCTGGCTCAAATTTTGATCGCCAGAGCTGCTCATATTTTTTTAAAAATGTACCAGTAAAATTATCTCTTTCAATAGCTTCACTAGCAATTTTACCAGCAATCAATCCACAATAACCCCCAATATTAAATCCGCCTCCAGTAGTAGCTTTTGTTTGGCCCGCAGCGTCTCCAGCTACTAAAAAACCATCTGTATAGGATTTGTTAATTGGACCATTTGCGGGGATAAATCCTCCCCATGAATTAATGATGGTAGATTTCTTAAGTTTGGGAGAAAGAATAGGATGTTTCTTTACAATATGGTTAAGATACGTTCTCGCGCCTTTAGTCATGTTAGGATGAATAGCTAGTCCTACTCTTGCCTGTATATCATTTAATGGGATCATACAAGCGAAAAAACCTTGAGCTATTTTATTTCCGAAGTATAATTCCACAGTTTCTTTTTCTGGAATCATAACGTTATCTAGTTCATACTGGATTGCAGGAAAAAACCATTTTTTAGATGGAGTAGGGAGACCAACTTGAGAGGAAATAATAGGATGATGTCCTTCTGCAGAAATTCCAATTTTTGCTGTGATTGAGGAACATTTACTTCTTCCACCTGTAAAAAGAATATTCCATGTTTGATTTTTTCTTTGGATTTCCTTTACGGTATGTTGATGGAGTAGATTTGCTCCTAGCTTTTGAGCTTGTTTAGCTAAATAAGCATCTAGTTTGGGACGATCTAGTACAAGAAGTTCATTTTTCCTTCGTTTAATAAGGATTGATTTTCCTTCAGGAGAAACAAATTTTGCACTTCTAATTTTATTGTAACTCGTTTTCTTTGCAGCAAAATGATATATTCCAAGTTTTTTCAATCCAGAGATGGATATAAGACCAGAACAGTGGGGAGGGTATCCACTGGTTTTTCGTTTCTCGAAAATAGTTACATAGTTATCCTTGTTATATGATAATGCTGATATTGCTGCAAGAGAACCACAAGGTCCTCCTCCGATAATAGCTATGTCACAAGGATCCATAATTAATCAGAATTATTAGTTATTATAAAATATCCTTGTTATTATTTCGTTTTTATATTCTAACCAAGAGAAAAATAAAACTATACTGGAAATTATATTCTATCTCCATTGAACGTATCGATAATCCTTTTTTTATTCCTTGGTTAATAAAAAAGGTGCCAGAATATTTGTTACTGGCACCGTTTTTTCCAAGATATTTTAAATCATCCCGAGGTTACATATGTGAAGTTATTCACGAAGCTGTCGGCAGTATAGGTATCACCGAAAGCGAATTCAACTACGTATTTATCTTTTTTTGAGCCATCTTGATATCTTCCATGATAATGTATCTCCCATTGACTAATACTGAGTTCAGTTGCACCAAGGGGACCTGTTGAAAACTCTGTGATAGGGTTATCAAGTTCTTTTCCATCAATAATTGCTATTATTTGGATAGTAATGTCATTATTCGGGTTTAACGCTGTTTGAGTACACCACCAATAACCTTGGTATTCATCCCAAGAAGATGTAAGATCAACAATAGCTTCAACTGAACTTGTTATCTCAATTTGTCCGCTAAAGACTCTAATACCTAATTGTATTTCAAGTGTATCTTTATCATGTCCTTCAGCAGAAGTATGTGTCCATGCGGATTCGGTTCCAGTTTCTGAAAGAAGATAAGTAGGATATGTCATATAGAGTTTTTTGGTCATTGAAACTGCCCCAATTTGTACATTGAGATCCAAGCTATTGATAGAAGGTTCGTCTTGTGGCATGTTATACGCTAGTAGAAGCAGTTTCAAGTTCAAACCATTCATTCTATAGGGTTGATCGGTCGAATTTTCGAAAGTCATTGTAATGTTGGCAGTAGTACCCTGAACAATGGTAAAGTTGGTTGTGAAAGTAATCCAAGAACTATTTCTATTTTGAGTAGGAGTTCCGTTACTCCAAACTGTTTCGGACTCTGTAGTGTCCTGAAAATGTGTCATATTGAGTATTGGATAATCAGTTGAACCACCACCAAATATTGTTAGATTTAATCCAGCGATATTGGCATTAGTCCCAGATCCTGCTACATTCTCAACTGTAAATTCTATTTCTTCACCTATCGATCCACTCACCATCATTGAGTCTGCTACATATATAATATTTGGTTCTCCTTGGGGAAGAACGACTACTGTATGGTATGGTACCCCATGTTGCACTGAATTTGTAGTATTATCTTCAGCTTCAATATAGTAATCGAGTCTTGGGGTTCCGTCTTCTGAGTCAATAACTGAAGCGGATATAGTTGCACTCCATAGGGTGCTGCTAGGTGTCTCACCATTACTATTGATACTACTATTACCATTCGCCCAATCCATACTCATTGATAACCAGTTTGGTCCACCATCGTAGTCCTGATAATATAGCGTTAGGGTACCACTTACATCTCCTTCTGCTCCAAAAGTGGGATCATTATCAAAAATAGTACAATCAATATCCAAATCTGTACCATTAGTAGCTGTGGCAATTTCAGCATGTGTTATTACTGGATTTTGCTCATCGGGTATATCAATATGATTTGGGTCTGTTTCATCGCCTTCATATGCAACATGTCCACTGAATCGATCAGTTGCATTGAAATAGTAATCAAGTCCATGAATTGTAATATCAGTACTCCATATTAGCCAAGAATATTCGTCTCCCGAAATTAGAGGAGAAATAGAGTTCCAAGATTCTGTTACTCCACCATAATCCTCAGTTTGACGATAATACAATTTTACTGTTGTTTCATTTACTTGATCTTCATCTGTGATCGTCGCTGCGATATTAATATAGCTACTTGCCACAGATGCTGTTGTAATAGGTATATGTGAAATATCTGGTTTATAGTGATCATCTACTGATATTTCCGTAAGATTTCCTGAAGAACTTGCTGAATTTTGATCATAATCAGAAGCATTGACATAACATTCAATCCCTTCTTCAAGTGCAGTTGATCCTACAAAACTCGAGGGAATAAAGGTAGTCCAATTGTTTGTTACACCGTCTCTATCCATTATTGCTGGTAAATAACTATCTGTTGAATTTTTTAATCGATAATAAAGTGTTGCTGTATCAACTATAGATGCACCAGGTTCAATAGTTCCAGTATCATTAATATTGACAGTAAAGTAAGCCCTTTCACCTACTTCTGCGGTTTGATTTTCAGAATATGGATCTGTAAGCCACAATCCACCAATTGTTGGTTCAATATAATCATTATCTATTGTAAATTCGTCTGAAGTATCATAATCGGATAAACCAGCATAATCATATACAGTCATTTTCATAGTATAAGAAGAACCATTACTTAAACCTTGACTGGAAGGCTGGTAGGTATTCCAGTTCCAATTCCATGCAGAGGTGCTAGTAATTACGTTGGTTAAAACAGGGGTTGAAGAACCGTTAAAAACCTCAAAAGTTACATTCTTTACCGCCGAATTATCACTTGCAGAATTTGGAGAGATTGTATTGCTTCG
Source organism: Candidatus Hodarchaeota archaeon (assembly GCA_030589605.1). Lineage (GTDB taxonomy): Archaea > Asgardarchaeota > Heimdallarchaeia > Hodarchaeales > Hodarchaeaceae > Hodarchaeum. Next base: position 8,375 of record JAUUVJ010000091.1, read on the forward strand.
TCGGATAATATCAAGTGAATCTGTGTATGAAATGTCAGGTCTATCAGGATCAAGGTCCATATCAGTTTCTTCTACAGCATCAGTTCGGCTGGTATCCAAATCACGACCCTCTCTGGGAGTAAGAATGATTTTATAGACAAGAGAATTATTTATATTGGTTGTAGGTATTGGAAATCTGATAGATAAATCATCAATTGCAGAAAATCCTACAATCCATGGATTATTTACAGTGATACCTTGAATACTTGTTGCATCCGTGATTTCTGTCCATTCCGCTGTAAAACTGGTTGCCCAATATATTTTGATACTGGTTAGTTCAACTTCGCCAGTACCAGTATTTGCAACTGTTACAAATCCTTTTCCATAACCCTGTCCAACATCCTGGGCGGAGGTATATTCCGTGTCATAAATTAAAGTTGCCTCATTAATTTGTATCTTACTAGTTGGTTCTAGTAAAGGAAGAATTACTATAAAGATAGCTGCAGAAGCAGCAACAGCAAGACCAATGAGTAATATAACTGCAATGACAGGGGAAATAGCACGTTTCCTATTATACATTAAACGATTAATAAATTTCAAGTTTTTGTCTCTCCAAACTTTTTTTTATTTTAATATGTAAAATACCTTTTCTAAAAATGTTATTTTTGAAATTGCTAGTTTTTTTTTATATTTAATTATATTTAGAAATCAAAATCTATAAAGTTTTTTGAATCAATTTCTTAAATTAGTTTTTATATTGACTTTTCAATATTATTTTCAACTATTATTTTAAAATATGCATGAATAAATTCTTCTTACCATTAACAGAATTAATTTGAATTAATGATAATTTCTATTATTCTAATCTATTTTCATATATTGGATGAAAGGATTGTTTATTTTGGAAAATCATTTCTCCTCACTATTGGAGCTCTATCGTATTGCTGCGATGGGTCATCCAAATAAGTATAGCCAACTATTTTGGGGTGAAATCCCCTCTTCATTTGAAATGATAAAAAAGGTAATGAAAAAGAGAAGTAAATTTCTGGATTTGAAACTATTTAGTGATAATGTAGAGACATTTAGACAATTGATTCTGGAGAGACACCGAAGATTAGGCACTAGAACTGAACAGGTGAAAGAAGCACTAAATCGTTTGGATAAAGGATTTTTAGATGTCGGTCATCAACCACTTTTATTTGGAGGATCATTATTCTTAATTAATAAGCTATCATTAGCAGAATGGTTGGGAAACTTCTTAGATGTTGGTACATATTTCTTTATCGGTGATCATGACTCAATACAGAATGAATTAACAATTTCAAGGTTTCCACAAGCGAACTCGCCTACAGGACTTGAAATTTTCCCTTCTTCTTGGGGTGTACCAGAAGGAACTCCTACATACAAAGTGCCTATCCCAGAACAGAAGTGGTTATTACAAGTCAAGCATAAAATTCAAGATAATATAAGATCCTTAATGAAATACGCTAAAGTCCGAGTAGAATATCGCCAATTACTGCTAGAACGGTTTTATTCATGGTTTGATCTTATTTATGAGAGCGCAATTTCAACAGAGGATTTTTCTTTCTGGACTCAAAAGATCTGGAGTCAGCTTTTCAACGTTCGTTGTGATATGAATTTGTTTCTTGGTTCTGCAAGTGATCCAAATTATAGAAAACTAGTTCTACCAGCTTTTGAGTTTCTATTAACAGAATCAAATCGGTCAAAATATATAGAAACACTGAACGATACTAGAGAGAAAATTATTTCCTTAAATTTATCTCCAGGATTACCCCATCGTGATGAGGGATATGTTCCTTTCTTTTTGGAGTGTTTAAAGTGCCCAAATAAAACTCGAACTGAATTAACAATCCTCAAACCTGGTGTCTTAGAAGGAAAATGTCCCATATGTTCAGAGGTTTATTCTTTTTCATATAATACACAAAATCCTGATCTTAGTGAGATCGAAGCAGACATCAGTCCACGATCAGACTCAAGAGCTTTGGTAAATAATTTTACTCTTCCACTTTTGGTTCATATTGGAGGGGCAGGTGAAACTCAGTACTATTCTGCTGTGATTCCAGCAATGAATAGATTGAAAATTAATCCACCAATTTTAATTCGCTCAAATCGTGTTCATTATAATACACCTTGGGCTGAAAAATCAGCTCAAATGAGAGAAAATCCAGTATTGGGGAAGACAGTTTATGAGATTTTTGATGGTTATAATAAAAGTACTGATCTTAAGATTATTCAATCATCATTAGATCAAATGCGAGTATATTTGGATAGTAAATATACCGATGAACTTACTCAACTAGATGAAAGTCTTAAAGAATTGAAAATGAATCCTCAAAATAAAGAACTACGAAAAAACATTCAAAGAATAGAACTCATGTTATCCCATAACTTTGGTCGATATGCCCCTAACAAAAAAGCTTCTGAAGTGTCTTGGAATTGGTTAGATCTAGCCATTCTTACAGGAATTCATAAAATCAGTGATATTTTTCAAAGACAAGTAAAGGAAAATGCATTCCCAGGATATACTTGGTATATTACCCCTGGTAAATTTACCTAACAAAGTTTTAATCAAACGCTTTCAATTATAAATATGATTTCATTAGGAAAGATTTACTAAATTGCAAATAA
>JAUUVJ010000094.1 GCA_030589605.1 Candidatus Hodarchaeota archaeon
ATAATGAAAAAAGAGTACAACTAAATAGCCTATATATAAAATAAGCAAAAATGGGGTATATTTTGCTAATCTTGGGGATTGCTCCTGTAATGAGGAATATATATTCATGAGATAAAAGGTAAGCACCAGTGGGACAATGAAGCTACAAAAAATAGAGCTATTGGTTGTTCGCAGAGATTTAACGGAACATTAGTTACAATAAAAGGTGTTTCTGTAATGGTAAAAATAGCACTTAGAATTATGAAATATAATACATACAGACCAAAGAAATGAGGAATGAAATGCTCATTCCTTTTCATTATCTCCAGAATTGACACTTGATAAAACACCAATATCTCACTAGAAATAAATTTGATATTAAATCTTTATGGTCATGCGCATCGATTTTCATTTCTACTCAGAAATTCTCTTCACAGATCTTAGAAATATTTAATATATAAAACTGAAATTGAAATGAATTTTCTTTCCCAGTGATTTCAATTCTAACGAACAGTTTCCTTTTAAAGCTATTGAAAATATTCAATCACAAAGAATAATACCGACATTGAATTTCAATAAAAGGACGATATACCAATGAAAGTAGAAGATGTTAAAAAGATATGTGTTCTCGGCGCTGGACTTATGGGAAATGGTTTTGCACAAACTTGTGCTCAAGCAGGTTTTGAAGTAGCAATGAGAGACATTGAAGATCGATTTGTTGAAAATGGACTCAATATGATCAAGAAGAATCTCTCTCGTGGAGTTAAAAAGGAAAAAATAACTCAAGAACAAATGGATACAATTTTAGGTCGAATTAATGGAACAACAGACCTAAAAGCAGCAGCTAGTGATGCTGATGTCGTAATTGAAGCAATTGTTGAAAACCTTGATTTGAAGAAAAAGGTTTATGCTGAATTAGAGGAGATTTGTAAACCTGATTGTGTATTTGGGTCCAACACTTCATCAATTTCGATCACAGATATGGCTTCAGCAACAAAAAGAACTGATAAATTCATAGGAATGCACTTTTTCAACCCTGTGCCTGTTATGCGACTCGTCGAGATCATCAAAGGGTATGAAACTTCAGATGAGACATATCAACTTATAGATGGTTTATCTAAAAAACTAGGAAAACAAACAGTACTAGTAAATGAGGCACCAGGATTTGCAGTCAATCGATTACTACTACCATTCTTTTTGGAAGCAATATTTACTCTACAAGAAGGCGTTACGACCGTAGAGGACATGGATAAGGCTATCACACTAGGATTGAATCATCCAATGGGACCTTTCACATTGTTAGATTTTGTAGGTTTAGATACAACATTATTCATTGCTGATTACTTCTATAAAGAATTTCAAGATTCAAAGTACCGTGTTCCAACTTTACTAAGGAAGATGGTTCGAGCTAATAATCTTGGAAGAAAAACAGGTAAAGGATTTTACGATTACTCTCAAAAACCTCCAGTACCCTGCTCTTTTAGATAAAAATTTCTCCCACCTCTTTTTTTTTACATCAATACTATCGTTAATATATGAAAAAATATATCATAAGTTGATTAAAAACATTTAACAACTAAAAAAAATAAAATGATTAATTCACCAACGTTTTTAGGTGAATTTATAGAGTTTTGCTTATTATTCAAAATTAGCTTTTCTTTTTTCTAAAAAGGCTGACACACCTTCTTTATAATCATCATGCGAAAAACAGAGAGAAAAGTAATTAGCTTCCATTTGTATAGCATCTAACCAAGCTATTTCTGTTCCACGATCGATAGATTCTTTTGCTTGGGCTAGAGCAAAACTTGGTCCCTTAGCTAATTTATTAGCGATTTTACCTACAGTTGAATCTAACTCTTCTGAAGGAACGACTTGGTTTATTAATCCAATCGATTCTGCTTTTTCTGCACTAATATTTCCACCAAGAAAAATCATTTCCTTTGCTCTAGTTTTTCCTATTAATCTAGGAAGTCTTTGTGTTCCACCAGCACCAGGGATCAAACCTAATTTAATTTCAGGTTGTCCGAAAATCGCTTTTTCTGAGGCTATTCTAAAATCACAAGCCATAGCTAATTCACAGCCTCCACCAAGACAGTAACCATCAATAACTGCGATTGTTGGAATTGGTAACATTTCTAAACGATTAAGAATCCCTTGGAAAAACATTGAAAATACTTTAATACCTGACACAGTCTTTCCTTCAAATTCTTTAATATCTGCACCTGCAATGAAGGCTTTTCCTTTTCCTTTAATGATTAATACTCGAACATCACCTTGATTCGCTTCTAATTGGGATAGTAGCTCATCTAATTCTTTAAGTGTTTCATTATTTATCGAATTTAGAACTTTTTCTCGAATGAAAGTGAGAGTAGCAATCTTATCGGACGATACTTCAAAAGTAATGCAATTGAACATAATATGATTCACCATTTTTTTATTTACACTCAATGAACATCATTGGTATGTTCGTTTTAAAAATATTTTTTTCTTTTATGTTTTTTGTCTAATTTAGAATCTTTATCCTTCCATCTCATTACAGATTCGTTGTCTATTTTTGATCATTCGGAACAGAATAAGTAAAAAATTGATATTTTTCTTTTTTTTCTAATGAATAATCAAATTAGTTTAAAATCTCTTGAACACTTGTGAACCGAATCGTTTAAAATCCCTCTAGTATAGAAAAATGTTCAGATAACACTTTATTCTAGATTTAAGCTATTATCATTAAAAGGGATAATTATGGTATTATACGAATTTGAAGGAAAACAACCGAAGATTTCACCTTCTTCCTTTATATTCCCAACAGCTACGATAATTGGTAATGTAACTGTTGGAGAAAATTGTTTTGTTGGACCTAATGCCGTTCTTAGAGGTGATTGGGGAATTATAGAAGTCGGTGATGGCTCAAATATTCAGGATACCTGCGTAATTCACTCTGTACCTGATGGTAAAACGATTCTAGGTGACAATTGTCATATTGGACATGGAGCTGTTGTACATCAAGCTGAATTAGGACAACATGTACTTATTGGGATAAAAGCGGTTGTTGGTAATTGGGTGAAAATTGGTGATGAAAGTATTATTGGTGAGGGTTGTTTGGTTCCTCAAAAAAAGGTAATTGAAGCTAATAGTATTGTTGTTGGTGTACCAGGTAAAGTAATAGGAAAAGCTTCAGATAAACAACGAGAATATGCTTGGTGGGCAACAAAACTCTATCAAACATTACCAAAACGTTATACTGAAAACCTCAAGCAACTTTGATAAAAAAATCATGATAAAACTGACACTAATACTTAATTTTCATCTAAACTGAAACTTTATATGATCAAAAAATGATGTAGAACAAAAAATAATGAATACTGGAGATTTGTATAATTTGACGAAATCCCCTCCAATTAAATCGACACAAGAACTTAGAAAGATCTCTACTGCATATTTCAAAGATCTAGAAGCATCTTCAAATGATCCTAACCAAAAAATAGCTTGGTGCTCAAGTGTTGGACCAGCTGAACTTCTTTTAGCATTGGGATTTAAAGTTTATTACCCTGAAAATCACACGGCAATGTTAGGCACAAGTAGACTGGCAAATAAATACATCCCTGCAGCAATTGCTCAAGGATATTCACCAGAAATATGTTCATATCTTACGAGCGATATTGGCGCTTTTTTACACAAAGAAACACCTTTTACAAAAGCTTATGGTCTAAAAGAAGTTCCTAAACCAGATGTACTCGCATTTAACACCAATCAATGTCGAGATATTCAAGATTGGTTTAATTGGTATTCAAAAAAACTGAATATTCCTATTATTGGAATCAATTCTCCTTCTTTTGTGGATGACGTGAAAGAGAATCATATTCACTCTGTTGTCACTCAATTAAAGGATATGATTCCTGTATTAGAAAAGATTTCTGATCAGAGCTTTGAGAAAAAAAAACTTAACCATATCGTTAATCTTTCTTTTCAGTGCAGTGAAAAATGGCAGGAAGTTCTAGAAACAGCAAAAGTAGCACCTTCACCAATAACATTTTGGGATTCTTGTATTCATATGCTTCCAGCTGTAGTATTACGAGGTTCTCAAATCGCTATAGATTACTATAAAATGCTTAAAGAAGAATTAATTGAAAGAATTGAAAATAATGAAGCTGCTGTTCCGAATGAAGAATTTAGAATCTATTGGGAGGGTATGCCTATATGGGGAAAAATAAGGTCTTTATCCGAACACCTTTGTGATTCGCAAACGAGTGTTGTTGCTTCGACCTATTGTTCTAGTTGGATTTTTACTGATTTAGGCTCATCTACTAATGAACCTTTTACAAATATGGCGAAAGCATATACTAAATTATTCATAAACAGATCTGAATCCAGTAAAGAAGACTATCTAATAGATAAATTCAAAACGTTTAATATCGATGGTGTCATTTTCCATAATGCACGAACATGTCCAAATAATTCAAATACAAATTATGGTATGCCTAAACGATTAGAAAATCGGCAAAATATTCCTAGTATAGTAATTGATGCTGATTTGAATGATTTGAATGTCTATAGTGAAGAACAAACAAAAACTAAAATCGATGCGTTCGTAGAACAACTTGCTGGGGTATAGCTTTAAGAAAAAAAAGGAGATTTAATCGTGCTTGATAGCATTCTATATGCGGGTATTGATATTGGATCATCTTATACTAAAGTTGTTTTGATAGATCAAAATAATGACATTCAAGGATCAAATATTGATTTTTCAGGGATTAAACTGCATTCAGCTGCAGAAACAAGTCTGAAAGCCGCTTTACCTAAGAATACAAATCTAACTGCTGTGAAGAAAATTGTAACAACTGGCTTTGGACGCAAAATACCAGCTATTAACCAGATACCATTTGCGAATATAACTGAAATCAGCTGTTCTGCTAAAGCTGCTCAGCTCTTTTATCCAAATAAAACTCTAACCATTATAGATATTGGGGGTCAAGATACTAAAATAATTAGTATGCGTAATGGGAAACGTACGAATTTTAAAATGAACAGAAAATGTGCTGCTGGGACAGGAACATTTATTGAGGAACTAGCGTTAAAACTTAGAATTGACCTTGGTGAAATGAATACACTAGCTAGTAAATCTACAAATCCTGAAAAGATAAGTAGTTATTGCACAGTATTTGCTGCATCAGAAGTTTTATCTCGTATCAGAAAGGGAGCAAAAATTGAAGATATGATCTATGGAGCTTTTTATTCCATTGTTAACCGAGTTCTAGAGATAGATACTATTAATACAGATGTAGTATTAACTGGTGGTCTTATAGCTTATAATCCTATCATCGCTGACATTTTCAAAGAGGTATTAGGCAAATCTATGTTACTACCTCCTTCTCCTCAATTATTTGTTGCTTTAGGAGCCGCTTTATATGCTTCACAACTGAAGTAAATTAATAAATAGTAAGATTACAAGGAATCCCTTTTCTGATCCGATTTCTTTGAATTCAGGGTAGGCAGCTGTTAAAATTTTAATAGAAAAATATAGTGCTTTATAGGAAACTATTATTTGATTTATCGACAGGTAACCAAGCTAAAACTTTAGGATTAATGCCAATAAGGGGATTTTAGGAATATATAAAGGAAGGAAGGGATAATAGTACGAGATATTTGGATAGATCAAAAGTAGAACTAAATTAAAAACCAGAAAGAATGGATGTAAAGACCAGTTGGCACGAATAACACAGGTGTATCCACTAAAAATACCACAAAAAAGACAGTTGCAGCAACAAGTGAACAACCTATATGAGCTGGGAAAACACAGTAGTCAACTGTTATTAGAACGATTATGGTCAGAGGAATGGTTAAATACACTAGATACCTCTGAATTTTTGAACAAAAACAGGAAGAGAAAAGTATACAAAGTCATTGGTGAGAAACAGGTTGAGAATTCTTCTTCCAATGGAGAACCTCTTTATCTACCATCACGATTTAGACGTTGTATTGCAGAACAGGTTGGCAGAATTCTTCGATCGCAAACTACACGAAGAAAATGTTATTATGATGTGTTACGTCTTGTTCAGCAAACAGGTATTGAAGGTAATTTAGATACACTTGTACGAATTATTGCTCAAACGTTAGTGTTGTTAGAAGGGAAATATTATAGAAGAGCGTTGATCAGACAGGTATTACGGACATTCAGAAGATATCATTACAAATTAAAACTTGATTTAGTTATCTTAACACGGATTCCTTATACCAAAATGGTTAAACCAGTTATCTGGTCTTTTGTCTTGCCATTTGCCCCTGATGATGGGCAAATTATTCAACAGGACTGGCAGAATGATGCTATTTCCATTCGATTGAAAGTTCCAAAAATCAATCAACCATTAACAAGAAGAGATTGGATTTGGCAAAAATTTACACTGAAAATTCCCGCTAAAATCCAGCAACGCATTTATACAGCAACCAGTAAATTGCATCAACCCACATTACGCTATATCATTCTTAAGAGTGGGTTAACATTACCTTTTCTAGAGTATGCTTGGTCATTTGTTTCTAAACCACTAATTCCTCTTAATGAAAAGCGAGTTATGGCGACTGATCTTGGGGTGATTAATCTTACGACCTCGGTTATTTGTGAGGCTGGGTCACAGCTTAGCCGTCCCATGTTTTGGTCCGCTAATAAATCCTTACTTCATAAGATTGAACAGCACTATTACCATATTACACGGATTCAAAAGAAATTTGACCGCTATCCTAAGTTTTGGATTGGTCAAAGTAAACGTGTGGAAGAACGGGCTCGTCTCTACCGTAAATTAAATCGTTATCATGAGTTACTCCTCCATCTTACCAGTAATCACCTGTTAGCAACCGCCCTTCATTGGCAATGTCGTACCATTGTCTTGGAAGACTTACGGAGTTATGACCCTCCCAAACATAAACGCAAGCTCTCACGTAAGCTGTCTAATTGGTTACGTGGTTCCCTCTATGATCTCTTAGCTTATAAAGCCAAGCGTCTTGGCATAAGGATTAAGCGAGTGCTCGCTCACTGGACTTCTAGCTATTGTCCTCGCTGTGGTCAAAAAGGTAACAAGATCCGAGACCCCTGTAGTAAAAATGGCTTCAAAGAGGGCCGATTTTTTTCCTGTCCTCATTGTCGTTATTCTGCCGATCGTGACTATATTGGTTCGGTTAATATCTATCGAATGTATCAAGAACAGCGTAAAAAGCGCTATCGTATTAAATTTGCAAAGCCTTTGTCCTATATGGGCATTGGTATCCCGTGTAACCGTCCTCCCTGGGCCTCTGTTCAAGTTCTCTTGAATGGATAGGTACTATTAACAAAAGCTAATAATTAGCTATATTTGTTAATGGATGCCTATTGTGAAAGGAATGGTAGTATATATAGAATCTGTTTCTACTCTCGAAATCTATAAAAGTTATATTGTGGTGTTCAGGTATTCATTCAATCAAAGTAGTGAAAAATTATCAAAAAGGTAGTAATCCTACCAGAAGGAAGAATTCTAGAAAAGGAGAATTTTATCAATTTTAACAAGAGTAGACGTGATAATCATGAGTACTGGAAAATTCAAAGTGGCAATTATCGGAGCAGGGCCATCAGGGGGTATTCTTGGAGCTTTTTTGCAGAGAATGAATGTTGAAGTTATAATAGTTGATATTTGGAAATCCCATATTGAAGCAATCAGAAGATATGGTTTACAGATTTTCGGGGCTTCAACTCTTACCGTTCATTTTGATTCCGACCATTCAAAATTATCGGTTTCAGAATTAAAGAATTCAGATGTAAACCTAGTTTTCCTTTGTGTAAAGACACCATTCTTAAAACAGGTGGTTGATGATCTAACGAAAGTCATTTCTGACGATACTCTTGTAGTGTGCCATACAAATGGAGCTGGACCTGAGGATATAATTGTCGAAGCATTTGGCCCAAAAAGATCTTTTCGAAATGTGATAAATTACGCTGGAAATATTTTGAAACCAGGGATAATTGATATGACTTTTTTCAATCCACCAAATTATGTAGGATCTGTAACAAAAGAGAGTGAGGATCAAGCTCGAGCTATTGCAGAACTGATGTCTTGTCCTGGTTTTGAAACTGAATATCATGATAATATTCAAACTGCAGTTTGGAAAAAAGTTATTTTGAACGCAGCTCTTGCTCCCGTGTGTGCCATAACTGGACAAACTATGAGCGAAGCAATGGACTTTGAAAATACAAACAAGCTAGCAAGTGCCATTATTAAAGAAGGAATTCTGGTTACCAACGCAATTGGGGTCGAATTTGGCCCAGATTTCCATGATATATGCTTGGGATATCTCAAAAAAGCTGGACATCATAAACCTTCAATGTTAATAGACATAGAAAACAGAAGTCCAACTGAAATTGATTATTTAAATGGAAAAATAGTAGAAATAGCTAAGCAATATAATATTCCAGTACCAGTTAATGAAGCCACAACAACTTATGTTAAAGCTCTTGAAACAAAATATTAAGGTAAAATCTCCCTATTCTCAAGTAGTTATGGTTCAGGCTTTGGTCGGGTGTAGATCACTTTATACTAGTCAAAATTCAAATCAAAACAGGTACTACATTCTTCTATTTCACTGGGATTGACAGATTCAACACGAACTTCCAAGTTTAAAGATTCGTAGAGTTCTTTATATTCATCAACACGGTTAGATTCAATTGTGAATTTTCTAATCCAACCTTCTTTTTCCAACTTCGACCTTTGTGAATCTTGTTCAGCATTCAAATCTATTCATTTCTCTTAGTTAGACTATTAATTCAGAAAAGATCATCATCTAGATCTTCATTACCATCAGGCATTTTCCCAAATTCCTGCATAAATTCTTGAAGTAATTCACTTTCTTTTTTTGTGTACATCGGATCTTCTTCGTAAACAAAGTATTTTGCTTCTGTATTACTAGAAAACTGTTCTTCAAGGGTTTGACGGAGATTCATTGTTCCTTGGATAAAAATAATTTCCTTACTTTCGTTTAGAAGTTGAAATGCCCCTTCAACTTCTGGAACATCTGTTATAGTTTCACTATTAAAATCAAGCCATTCTTCAGGAGGAAGTGTATTAGATGAAAAATCTAATCTCATATCACATCTGAGACAACGTTTAGCTTCTTCAACGGCTGTTTGCTTATTAAATCCGAGCTCTATTTCAGTAAACCCTTTGGTTCGATCCTCAATAGAAGTACATGGCATTATGGCACGTTTTTTATCATAAAAATCTTCATCGCGTCCAAAATATTGACTTGAAGTATCTGGTTCTGCAAGTGATATAGTTATATCGCCATTTCCTCCCAAATATTGATCAATTGAACTTGCTGCATTTTTACCCATTTCAATAGCTTCAACAACGGACATAGGACTTTTTGTTACCTCACCACCAGCAAATATCCCTGGAATATTTGTTGATAAATTTCCTTCATTAACCGTGATTAACCCTGCGCGAGAAACCTGCATTGAATTTGTTGAATCAATACCCGTTAAATCAGTGATCTGACCAATAGCTAAGATTACCATATCTGTTTCGATAGTGTTTGTAGTACCCTCTTCAAATGTTGGACTGAAGTTGCCTTTCTCATCAAAAACTCTACTACAACGAACAAATTCAACTTTTTCTACATTTCCATCTGTACTGAAGATTTTCTTAGGACCCCAAGAACAATTCAATTTGATGCTTTCATCGATAGCTTCTTGAATTTCCCATTCGTGAGCAGGCATTTCTTCTCTTGATTCTAAACAAGCAAGTTGGACTTCTTTTGCTCCAATTCGAAGAGCACTTAATGCAACGTCTATAGCTACATTTCCTCCTCCTATCACAAGAACATTGTCTTTCATTTTAAGCGGATTACCACGATTAACATCTTTTAGAAAATCTAATCCCAAAAGAACATCTTGAAGTTCAATACCTTCAAGATTAAGCTTTTTGGCTTTTTGTGCTCCCAACGCTAAGAAAATTGCAGAGTATCCCTTCGTTTTCAGATCTTCAAAAGATAGATCTTTTCCAATTGTAACATCTGTTTCAATTTCCACTCCCATCTCAATGATGTAACTAAGATCTTTGTTAAGAATATCTCTTGGTAAACGATATTCAGGAATTCCTTCTCTTAACATTCCCCCTTTTTCTGAACTCGACTCAAAAACTGTAATTGAATGGCCAACTGTGGCTAAATGGAATGCGGCAGTTAAGCCTGCAGGACCAGATCCAATAATTGCTACTTTTTTATCTGTAATAGTAGCAGGTTTCAATTTAGTTGTCCAATCCGTTTTAGAATGTTCTATCGCAAATCTTTTCAGAGAGCAAATAGCAATGGGATCATTAAGTTCAGATCTACGACAAACTTCTTCACAAGTATGAAAACAAACTCTTCCTAAAACAGTAGGAAGAGGTGCTTTTTCACGGATCACTGCAGCTGCTTCATCAAAGCGTTCTTCTGCAATTAATCGAATATAACGTGGAACATCGGTTCCTAAAGGGCAAGTACTCTTACAGGGTACAAGAGCTGTTTCCCGTCCGGCCCACAAAATATCCTTATCAGTAAGAGCCCCTGTAGGACAAACTTCAACACAAGCACCACAAAATTTACATCCAGAATCTTTCAATGTTGATTTTAAACTACCAACAATAGTATCACCATCTGAATATACAAAACCTAGTGCTCCAATCCCTCTAACATCATCACAAACTCTCACACAACGAGTTCAACCGATACATAATTCATAATCACGGATAATTAAAGGTTCATTATCAAGAACAGGGATTTCTTGAGGTTTATAACGAAGAGTATTTTCTCTAATACCAATATATTCCGATACTTTTTGCAGTTCACATCTACCAAATTTGGGACAACAGCGTTCCTCTACAGGTACATTTGTAGAACAAGGTTCTCG
>JAUUVJ010000005.1 GCA_030589605.1 Candidatus Hodarchaeota archaeon
AGTCTCAAAAGTCTCTTTATGTGATTCATCATAATGTCTTAAGTGACAATGAATATCCACAAGACTTTGTATTATTAAATTTCCTTCAATATTAACTTTTTCCCCATATTGAGTTATAAAAACAGGTTTTTTCCCAAATATTTTGGTTATTCTTCCACTTTGTTCATTTATAACTATGTGGCCATTTCTTATTTCGTTATCTATCCAAATTTTTGCGTTGTACAAAAACAATTTAATTACCAAGTAATTTTTGAATTTGTTGATTATATTCTTTCAAAGTATTTTTAGGAGATTTTCGATATGCCAAATAAAACACCTCCAGTGGTTTCAAGTCAAGATATTAATAAAATCAAAGAAATTGTTGGAAAAATTGATGAAGTTGATATTACTCCTTATTTGTTACTAAGTGAAAAAACTCAAATTCCTTTGTTGTATGAATATCCCTTTCTAAAAGCTTATCTAGGACTCACTACTGGAGAATATTTAGCAACTGAAAATGAAATTGAAAAATTTCTGGTAAATTCCACCTCTTTTCTTTCAGTTCACTGTGAAGATAACAGTCTCATTAATGAATATAAAAAAGAATTTGTAAACGAGCTAAAGTACCATTGTGAGATAAGAGGTCCTAATACAGAACTAAATTCAATAAATTCTCTTATTAAAATAAAAAATAAAATAAAAAATAAAACTTCAATACATGTAGCTCATACAACTCTCATTAAATCTGTAGAGATATTGAGAGAAGTAGGGATAACATTTGAAGTAACTCCTCATCATTTATTACTAAATAAAAAAGATTTTGACAGGCTAGGTGTTTGGGCAAAAATGAATCCTCCATTAAGGACTAAAGCAGAACAAGAAGCATTATTTGCAGCGTTTTTACGTGAAGAAATTCCTATTATAGCCACTGATCATGCACCTCATACTAGAGAGGAAAAAAGTGAATTTTTCATGAATGGTATTCCTGGACTTGAAACAGCTCTCCCCTCATTATTAAATCGACTCAAACCATTAAATTTAACAAAAATGAAACTATTAGTCGACGCGTTAGCTATCAACCCTAGAACTTTAATGAATTTTCAATCGAAAGGGGTTATATCGGTTGGAGAAATTGCTGATCTTACAGTGATTGACTTAAATTTAAAAAGAACTGTAATTAATGATGACCTGTTTACAAAATGTAAATGGAGTCCTTGGAAAGATGAGGAATTACAAGGATGGCCTGTTTTAACAATTCATAATGGAAAAATAACCTATAATGATCTTTAAGCTCTTAAAAGTTATAATTTAAATTTAGATCCATCTGATTTTCTACCAAAAAGACCAAAATCTTTAACATTTAGTAGTAAATCTCCACGAAAAACAGGTCCATCATGACAAATAGTTAAACCTTGATCATCTAAGGTGCATGATCCACATATACCAAACCCACATCGTATATATCTATCAGCTAAACTAAATTGAGTAAACCTTTCAAGTGAATATCTTTTCACAACACCTAAAATTGCTTTAAGCATTAATTCTGGTCCACATGCATAAATTTCTGTGCTTTTCTTTTCTAAAGTGGTTTTCAAAAGATTATCTAATATTTCAGTTGGAAATCCTTTATATCCAATAGAACCATCATCAGTACAGAAATGTTTTTCTATAGATAAATTATCTAATTCCGTTTTGAAAAATAATTCCTTTTCTACTTTTGCTCCATAAATTAAAATTATCTTAATGTTTTTTCTTCTTAATAAATAATATATTAAGTAACGAAGAGGAGCAATTCCCATTCCACCCGCAACAAGGACTGCTGTTTCTTTTTCTACTATATCAAATCCGTTTCCAAATGGTCCACGTAATCCAATTAGTTTTGATTTATTTTTTTTTGTTAGATTGTTTGAAGTTTCCCCTTCAGAGCAAATTGTGAAAGAAATTGAATTATTAGAATCAAAATTACTAATCGATATTGGTATTTCATCGTCTCCTGGATTCCAGATCATAAAGTATTGGCCAGGTAATGGTTGAGTTTGAAGAACTGAAGGAATTGTAAAAGAAAGAGTAATTGTACCTAGACCTTCTGAAGTGATTTTTTCTATTGGTAAACAGAGAGGTAAATTGAATCTTTTATTCATGAGCAATTCCTCTTAATTCGCCAATTTTTACATTTTCATCAGAAAGATAATTTTCCAACACAAATATAATCTTTGATGTCAATTCTTTAGGGGAAGAGTAATCATTCAATGCTGAACCTATTTGAACAGCATTTGCTCCCGCGAGAAAATACTCAATTACATCCTGCCACTTCGAGACTCCTCCTACACCAATTAAAGGTATTTCTAGTCCATATTTTTCAAATAAATCGAATATGGTTCTGATTCCTATTGGTTTAATTGAACGTCCAGAAAGACCTCCTCGAATATTGCTTAAAATTGGTTTTTTTACATAAATATCAATCATTAACGCTTTTAAAGTATTAATAGCTACTAAAGCGTCAGCACCAGCAGAAATTGCAGCTTCTGCTACTGATATTATATTTGTAATATTTGGGGTCAATTTAACCCAAATTGGTATCCTAGTGGACTTTTTAACACAACTTATGATTGAATTTATGATCTCAGGATCAGTTCCAACAGCCATTCCTACTTTTTTGGCATGTGGACAGCTTAAATTTAATTCATAAGCAGAAGGGGAATGTACTATTATATGTTCATCGATATGTTCTATCATTTGTACAAATTCATCAGGATTAGATCCAAATAGAGAGACAACATATTGAACATCTTTATTCATTTCTTTTAATTCTTGTGTAAAAACTTTATAGCCTGGATTTGCTACGCCGACAGCATTTAATATAGATTTTATTTCTTCGAGATAAATAATAGAGGGGTTTGGATAGCCATCTCTTGATTCTACACCAATGGATTTTGTTGTAACCGCACCAAAACCATTTTCATATGCTCGATTGAGGGAAGAATAAGAAGATCCTAATAAACCTGAAGCTAATATCAGAGGGTTACGAAGTTTGACATCTCCTACTTTAATTTGCAGATCTATCATATTTTACTCTCTATCATACAATTAATGAAATATGTTTGTGAATATCGAACATTTTGTCACAGTATACACATCGTAATTTGATATCTTCCTTCTTACCATTACTTTCAATGATATCAAATTCTGTTTTGACATTTTCTCTTAAATTAGTTATGCAACTTAATCCGGGACATTTAATAATTCCGTATGCTTTTTTCGGAGTTTTTATTTTTTCTTTATGTACAACAAGGTAGTTTTCTATACACACCAGATTACTACCTGAAATTAATAAACCTAATACGTCTAAATTTAAATCATCTTTCCTGAGATTTCTGATTTTTAAAACATCTTTTCTTCCGAGTTTTTTAGATGGAACATTCATTGCGACAAACACTGAATGAGGAAAATTTTCATCAATATTCAAAGCCTTTAAAACGTAAAATGAGCCTCCAGAAGCGATATGATCGATAACGATGCCATTATTAATTTTTTTAACAATTAGTTGCTTGTCATTGCTGTTTTTTTCTTTCATATTTTCCAGCTTCTATTTATTTAGATTGAATTTCATTACTTTCTTTAATAGTGCCATCCTAGTATATACACCGTTCTTTGCCTGTTCAAAGTATTTCGCTTGAGGTAGAGAATCTACTGAATAAGGAATTTCATCAACTCTGGGTAATGGATGCAAAATTATTAAATCACTTTTTGCAGCTTTCAGTATATCTTTTTGTATTTGATATGATCCCTTCACTTTATTATACAACATTGGATCTGGAAATCTTTCTTTCTGTAATCGAGTTACGTAAAGAACATCAAGATCTCCTATCATGTCAGAAAGACTTTCTGCTTTAGTCAATTCTAAATCTACGGAATTAAGATCATATTCTAACTCTTCCTGTAGTTTTAAGGAAGGATGAGATAAGTAATATATGGTATTACGGCCAAATTTGCTTAATGCAAAGAGAAGCGATGATATTGTTCTACTATACCTTAAATCACCAACAATACCTACATTTAGTCCAGATAAACGATGATGAAATTCTTGAATCGTAAAAATATCTAATAGGGCTTGTGTGGGATGTTCTTGACTACCAGAACCACCAGAAATCACAGGTACTCCATATTTGTCAGCTACTCGGGCAGCTAATTTAGCTGAACCTCGTCTTGGATGTCTGAGTACTATACAATCTGAATATCCTGCAAGCATTGTGATAGTATCTGATAAGGATTCTCCTTTCTCTATAGAAGTACCTACTTGAGAAGAAAAACCTAATGTGCGTCCTCCTAGACGGAGAATCGCACTTTCAAATGATAAACGAGTTCTTGTACTAGCTTCCCAAAATGCCAGTGAAAGAATTTTTCCTTTCAATTCTTCAGTGTATTTAGAAGGATTTCGTTTGATTAAAAACGCTTCATCTAAGATACTTTGAATATAATCTTCAGTCATATTCTTTATGCCAATAATGTGAGGAACTTTGAAATTATTTTCGTTATTCACCTTTATCTCTCCTCTTTTTATGCTCAAAACAAGCTTTTACAAAAGCTGTGTATATTTCAGATGGAAATTCAAAACGTGATAAGAATTCAGCATGATATTGAGTCCCAATGAAAAAGGGATGATTATTAAGTTCTCCGATATGTACAACAGAACCATCATCAGAAGTTCCTGAGAAAATAAACCCATTTGCTTCTAATTTTGTTGTATAATCAGGATTTACTTCATATCGATGACGAAATCTTTCGTTCACCATAGTTTTATTATAAATCCCATGTGCTAATGTTCCTTTTTTGACTTTAACGGGATAAGAACCTAAACGCATTGTCCCTCCCTTCTTATATACTTTTCGTTCTGAAGGTAATAGATCAATAACTGGATAAGGTGTATCAGCTTGAAATTCGGTAGAATTTGCGTTTTTAAGTCCACACACATTTCTAGCAAATTCAATAATAGCACATTGTAACCCTAGACATATTCCTAAAAATGGAAAACCACTTTCTCTAATCCTTCTTATAAGTTGTATTTTTCCTTCAACCCCCCTTTTACCAAAACCTCCAGGAATAAGAATACCATCACATTTTTTTAGATTTTCATCTATTAACTTGTTGTCAAGAGTAGTAGTTTCAATGAAAACAGGAGTAACTTTCAACTGTAACGAAGCTCCAGAATGAGTAAAAGCTTTTGTTACAGAAACATAAGCATCTCCTAATTGCGTATATTTTCCTCCTATTCCGATTTTTATCTCATCTATAGGATTTTTTATATTTTCTACTAATTTTTTCCAATTTTCTAACGTTGGTACTCTTCTAGGACCGATTTTAAATTTGTTGAATACACTAGTAAGTATTTCTTCCTGCAATAGCTGGAAAGGATAGTCATAGATAATCGGAACGTCATGCCCTGAAATGACGTTTGAAGGCGAAACATTACAAAATAATGCTAGCTTTTCACGAACTTCATCGTTCAGTGGTTTTTCAGAACGACATAATAAAATATCAGGTTGTACTCCCATACCCTGAAGTGTTTTTACGCTAGCTTGGGTAGGTTTTGTCTTTTGTTCTCCTACAACTCTTAAAACTGGAATTAATGTGACATGAATCCAGCAAACATTATCTTGTTTAACTTCAATACTTAACTGTCTCATTGCTTCTATAAAATAAGCATTCTCTATATCCCCAACTGTTCCTCCTATTTCAACGAGTGTGATATCACCAACACTGTCTTTTTGCCTTATCCATGAAATAATTTCATTAGTAACATGTGGAATAAATTGAACATCCTGACCGAGAAATTCCCCATTCCTTTCTTTTTCAATAACATGATGAAAAATACGTCCACCAGTTAGGGAAGAAGTTGTATCGAGAGATTTATCTAAAAATCTTTCATATTCTCCGAGATCCATATCAGTTTCAGTTCCATCATCTAAAACAAACACTTCTCCATGTTTATATGGATTAATTGTGCCTGCATCCATATTTAGATAACCATCAAATTTAATTGGTAATACACTGAAACCGGAAGATTCCAAGAGTTTTGCGAGTGAGGCTGCTAATAATCCTTTCCCTAATCCACTCATAACTCCTCAGCTGACTAAAATATATTTGTGAGTAATATTTAACACCAAACTTTCATTTAATTGATATTTAAATCTCAATTATGATTTCACAATTTCTTTTGCGTAATTTTTTTTATCTAAAATTAATTCCTATAGAAACATTTCGTAAGTTATACTTTACATATTATTAGGGGTTTGTTGAGAGAGAGATAAGGTTTTTAACCTGAAATGATACTTTTTCTGCTAGTTTTTTAGCTCCTTCATTAACAGATATAAGAGCAAATATTCCAACAGGAATAGCTTTTACTTTCTCACACAATTCTATTAGATTTAAACACGTTATTTGGGAACGTATAGCATCATCAACTATTAAAACGTGATCCCCCTTTCTCAATGAACCCTCTGGAATATAAAGTGTGTAGTTATAAACTCCTACATAGACTTGTTGCTCTATAAACTTTTGAACCCCGATTTCTTTTTTCTTTTTAGCATAAATAACCTCAATTCCTAGCTCAAAACCGACAGCATAAGCAATAGGAAGCCCATCTGTACTAGTAGAGAGAATTTTATCAATATCCATATGTGAAAATTCCGAAACAACGAATGCAGCAACGTGTTGGAGAAGAGTAGTATTATAAAGTAAAGGTAAATGATTAAAGTGGCCAAGATCATTTATAGAAATGCTTTTACGAGCTTCTTCTTTTAGTAATTGTTCATATGATCTGATAATGTATCTTGTTCTATCATTAGAGGGTAATACATGTCCTTTAACATAACGAGCAAGGACTGGTACTGGAATCTCCAACATGTGTGAAAGAGAATCATAAGTCTGTGTTTTCTTTAGTTGTCGCAAAATACTATTTGCAAACAACCTTTGTCGAATTAGACTCTCTTTCTTCATTTTTTACCAATCTTCATTTTTTATTATCTAAAATTGAACAGATGAATTATCAAAAGGTGAGATTAAGTTGATTTTTCCTTCTCCCTCTGGAAGGATTTTCCCAATAAGCTTGGGTTCAGGGGCAATTTTTTCAAAACGATCTTGATCCTTACTGCTTATTATTTCAATAAATCCAATTCCGCAATTGAATATTCGAAGCATTTCATAAGATGGATTCTTTACCTGATTTTTTAATTTTTCATATAATAGTTCAAAAATACTCAATAGTTTTATTCTAGTTAGATCAATTGACAGATTAAAATCATTCGAGATAAGCTTTTTTAATTTAGTAAAAGCTCCACCCGTTATGTGCATTCTCTTTTTCGCAAAAGAGGTTCTTTCTAAAATACCAAGGTAGATTTCAGTTGGAATTGTAAGCATATCAAGAGTTGAATCATTAAGATCATCTTCAAGTAACTTACGAGCCATTGATAGACCATTACTATGGATTCCACTACTTAAATGCCCATATACTAAATCATCTTCTTTTAATGGTTTATTAATCGTTTTTTCAGTAAATCCACTCATGTGAATCCCAACCTCCATTCCCTTTAGTGTATTTAAGACTGCAGTTTCTCCACCTGTAAATATAATATCATATTGCAAACAAAGCTCTGTTAGCTTTTTAACAACAGAATATATTGCCTCTTCTCTTTCTTCTTGTAAAATTAAATGGCAATTCATAGTTTTTGGTTTGAACCCTAGAATTCCTAAATCATTTGCATTCATTGCAAAAGCATCAATGGCGGCAGATTCATAACTTTCTCTTAACCAATGTAGATATCCTTTGGTTCCAGTTCCATCAACATGTTCGATAGTATAACCATTCGGTTCTATAATAATAGGATAGCCTGCTTCAATAATAACAGATTGTTTCCATGTTCTTTTGATGGCCTCGAGAATCTTTTTTGTATAATGTTTTTCAGGATTATACAAGCCTAAACTCAATTTAGATTCCCTCCGCAATATCAGTTCTAAAATGTAAATCTCCAGATACAGCGGTGACTGCTTCATATGCTGTAACTTTAGCTTCTTTGGTTGAATCACCTATCCCCAAAATTCCTATAGCTCGTGAACTAGTTGTAAGGATTTTTCCTTCAGGTGTTTCGTCTACAGAAGCATAGTATAATTTGCAATTATACACATTTAACTTTGCAGTATTAACAATCAATTCTTTATTTGCCTCAGGTTGAGTAGGGTATCCTCTTGGAGTTAAATAAACACAAACACTGGCTTCTTTGAGCCATGTCTTCTTTGACAATCGATTATCAATCATTTCTTCACAACATTTAGAAAAATCATCTTGTAATAAGGGTAGAACATTCATTGCTTCAGGATCCCCAAATCGTGAATTGTATTCGATAAGTTGAACTCCGTTGTCAGTTAACATGAATTGTCCATATAAAATACCTTTATATTGTTCAAGTGCTTTAGCTGTCTTTTCCATTATAGCAATTGCTTTATCATATTCATTATCAGATAAAAAAGGTAATTTATGGTCCGCGCATGAGTATGAACCCATACTTCCTGTATTTGGTCCTTTATCATCATTATATGCTCTCTTAAAATCTTGAACTAGAGGCATAGGAATTATATTTGTACCACTAACCATCGCTTGTAAAGTAAATTCGGAGTTTCTTAATGTCGTGGGTTTTATGAATTTCTCCTCTAAAACTACAGTTTTATTTCCATGGGTTAATACTTCGTTAACGTAATTAATGACTTCTTCAGTCGAATTAAGATGATCACTCCAAACTTTAACTCCTTTTCCTCCTGTTAAATAATCAGGTTTAATTGCTACTTGGTTATTATGATCTTTTAAAAAACCGCAAATAGCTTGTTCAATGCTTTTTTTATCATCTTTATCAGAAAACACAAGGAATTCAGGACATCCTGGGATATTATTTTCCCTCATAAGATTCCTTGTGAAAACTTTACTCCATTCTATTCTACTCATTTCCCTATTGGGGGATGCACATGGAATTTCAGCATCCTCTAGTTTATCAACAACTCCTTTTGATAAGGGGGTTTCTGGTCCTATTACTGCGAAATCAGCCTTAACCGTTTTTGCGTACTTTACTATCTCTTCAGGGTCATTTAGATCACCAATATAATATTCTTTTGATAATTTCCTTATACCTGGGTTAATCTTATTCATAAATGCAAAAAGATTAATATCATCCGCTTTTACAAGAGCTTCACAAATCGCATGCTCTCTTGCGCCATTACCTACTAATAGAATTCTGTTCATATAACCTTACTTCCTCATTCATTGAGCTAATGTTTTTTACTAATGTTTCTGCCTTTTCTGTGGGATAATTTCTATCTAAACAAGCTGTACAAAGACCTTTAACACCAATAGCCTTATGTAAGTCTTTTATAGTCATATATGTCAAAGTTTCACAGTTTATTATTTTAGCAATCTTCTTCTCCGAATTTGAAGATGCTAATAATTCTCCCGGTCTTGACATATCTATTCCATAAACACATGGATATTTTATCATTGGAGTTGTTATACCAACGTGTATACTTTTAGCTCCCTTCTCCCGTAATAGTTCAATAACTCGTTTTAAAGTAGTTCCACGTACGATTGAATCATCAATCACAATTAGATTCTTGTCTTTTATTACACTTGGAACTATTTCATAGACTTTTCTAACAGCTATATAACGCTCTTTTTGAGTCGGTTTAATAAAAATTCGTCCAGATGAGCCTTTAATCAATCCATCTGCATATTGAATCTTCATGGAAGACGCACACCCAAGAGCAGCTGTTTTAGCAGTATTAGGAACAGGAATAACATAGTCGATATCCTTAATTTTCCTTTTCTGTAATAATTTACCTAAAATCTCTCCTAATTTAAAACGAACCTGATAAACTTCTTTTCCATCAATATTTGATGGTGCTTGGGAAAAATACGTCCATTCAAACATGCAATGGTGTGAATCTTGAAAAAAAATTCTATGTTTTTCCAGAGAATCTCTTGTAAATATAAATAAACTTCCAGGAGGAATGAACTGATAAGAATTAAGTCCAAGTTTTTCAAGAATTCGTGTTTCTGAAGAAACAATATATCCTCCATCTGTTTTTCCATAACAAAGTGGTCTAATTCCATTTGGATCTCGAAAAGCGATTAGTTTATCATCTCCAATAAGTGCAAGAGTACTATAAGCTCCATCAACCTCTGAAATTAAATTCTTTACAGCTAAGTAAATGTCTTGATTATCTTCAAGATTACGTTTTAATAATTTAGTAAGAAGTGCTCCATCGTTTTCCTCCCCATTAACGAGAGGAAAGATGATATTACCATTGAAAGCTAAACTTAACATTCCCTTACTAGTAGATTCAATAAAAGGGGCTAGATGAACTTGCATAGTTTCTTTTTTGAGTGTACCAATAGTTGAATATCTTGTTGAACCAATACAAACATCAATGATTTCTGAAGGATTGGAGATATTTTTTTCTAAGTTAACAGCAGTACCTTGGCATTTTTCACTAATAAAGCCATTTACAAATCCAGTTAAACCTGCAGCTTCTTGACCCCTAGTACTTAAAGATTCTAAGCAATTGACAAAAGTACCGATTTCAATATTACCACCAATAACTCCTAAAATACCACACATAATTTATTTTAACTCCTTTATGCATTTATCTACAATTCTGAATGAGGATCCAAGGTATGATTCAGGATCCTGTTGTTCAAATTTATCTTTGGCTAATTTATAGGCTTCTTGACGTCCGTAACCCTCTTTAATTAGTTCCATCATTTTTTTCTCCATATAAATATTCTGAGAAAGGTGTAGATTTTTGCTAATATTGTCATTAAAGAAATCAAGTTCATTTATTAGAAAACTGGCTTGTTTGATCATATAATGGGTCAAAATCACAGTTTCAGGGATGATGATCCTTTCATTTGCACTATTAGTCAAATCTCGTTCATGTTCTAAAGAGATATTTTCCAAAGCAGGTAGAATATTTGTTCTTAATCGCTTTGTTAATGCACACAAATTTTCTGATTTATGGGGATTTCTCTTATGAGGCATAGTAGAAGATCCTGCTTGGCTTGACTTCTTAAAAGGTTCTGCTATTTCAAATATCTCTGTTCTTTGCAGATTACGAATCTCTCTAGCAATTTTATCAATTATACATGCAACTGTTATAAGATTAAACAGGTATCTAGAAAGAAAAAGCCGTGATACGATTTGATTAGTGATTAAAGGAGCCTCTAGCCCTAATTCAGCTAGGACTTTCTTTTGAATAACTTGGCCATCTTCTCCTAAATTATCAAAACTAGCAAAAGTTCCAACAGCTCCACTCATTTTACCGTAAAAAGAAGTCTTCTCAAGTTCTTTCAAACATTCATTAATCTCGTAACTCCATAACCCAAATTTTAAACCATAAGTCATAGGAAGCGCATGTTGACCATGAGTTCTCCCAATACAAACAAGATTTTTAGTACTTTCAGTTTTTTCAAGTAAATTATTTTTGAGTAAGCTTAGATCTTTGATAATAATTTCATTAGCTTGTTTTAACTGTAAACCTAGCATCGTGTCAACGATATCATATGAAGTTGCTCCAATGTGAATTTTATCACATTTAGAGGCATCAGTTAAAGCTTGAACTAAGGCCATTATATCATGATGAGTTTTCTTTTCGATGTTTTTTACATCTTCAAGTTTAACTTTAGGAACTGCTTCTTTAATTTGAAGATATTCATCTTTACGAATTAATCCTACTTCAAAATGAGCTTTAGCTAATGCTACTTCAACGTTCAGCATTAAAAGCATTCTATTTTGTTCTTCAAATATATCAGCAATTTCTGTACGATATCGATCTTCAAATGGATGGATCATATTCCTAATATCCTTAAAGCTAATAATGCAGCATTCTGACCATTATCTATCCCAACACAAGCAACTGGAACTCCTTTAGGCATTTGAACGATAGATAATAGTGCATCCAAGCCATTTAAGACACCTGATACTGGTACTCCGATTACAGGTTTTGTTGTTCTAGCTGCAACGTGCCCAGGTAAAGCTGCGGCTAAACCTGCAACACAAATGAAAACTTTATCATTTGACTCGCTTATAAT
Source organism: Candidatus Hodarchaeota archaeon (assembly GCA_030589605.1). Lineage (GTDB taxonomy): Archaea > Asgardarchaeota > Heimdallarchaeia > Hodarchaeales > Hodarchaeaceae > Hodarchaeum. Next base: position 12,107 of record JAUUVJ010000005.1, read on the forward strand.
TCTATCAACGACTTCTGGGTTACGATGGCATGAAGCATAATGTACTGTAAATTTAATCTTACCATCTAATTCAGATGTGATTTTATTCACGATTTTTTCATCACTTTTACTACCTGCTATTATAGTAATCATTAATATCTCTTCTCCATAATTCTAGTAAACGTTGTTGAAAATCAAAATGTTTTTCGTCCCACGTGGTAATAACCTTACGACCATTTACTTTTAATAACCCATTTTTAAATAATCGTAATGTTTCTGGATATATTAAGTATTCTCTCTTTAAATTTCTTTTTATTAAATCTTTAAAATTCTCTCCAGGTAAAATTGGAGTTGTAGCTTGAAGTATTATAGGTCCATGATCTGCTTTGTCATCAGCAAAGTGTGTCGTACACCCAATGACTTTAACTCCATATTTCAAAGCGTCTTTTACTCCATGTAGACCTTTAAATGAGGGTAAAACCGCTGGATGAATATTTATTGTTGGAATTTCATTTAAAATTTCAGGAGTCACAAATAGCATATACCCCGCTAAGCAAAGTACTTCAATATTACGCCTCTTGAGTTCTTTCAAAATCTTATAATCATATTCTCTTCTTATAGGATCATTCATAATATCCTCTATGTTCATTCCTTTTTTAAATTTCAAAAATTGTGGAGGATCAAGGAATAATGAGAATATATTACTATTTTTAGCTCGTTCTAGAGCATAAGCTTCTTTTTTATCACTTATCACTATATCAATATATGAATCCTCAATATATCCTTTTTCACATGCATCAATAATCGCTTGTAAATTTGTGCCACCACCACTTGCTAAAGCACCAATTTTCATCATAATACCTCAATAGAGCGTTTAAACGCTTTTACTACATTATTAATCAATACTGAGATTGTCATTGGTCCTATTCCACCAGGTACGGTAGAATAATATGATACTTTATCAAAAACGGAATCTTTAAACTCTCGTTCATTTTTTGTATTTGCACAATCAAAAATTATAGCTCCTTCCTTCAGCATATCGGCGTCTATTAATCCTGTTTTTCCTGTTGCTGAAATAACAACATCAGCTGTACTTAATTCACGAATAACATCATCTTCGTTCACGATACTATGAATTTTGGTTACAAAAGCATTCTCCCTTTCAAGTAATTGAGCCACAGGAGTCCCTAATAATGGTCCTCTACCGAGTACAACCGCCTTTTTACTTTTAACATCTAATTCATAAGCTTTAAGCATTCTTATTATACCTTCAGCGGCACAAGGTACAAAAACATCTGTATTATAATATGAACGGCCGATATTTACATTATTAAGCCCATCTACATCCTTTTCTGCTGCTACAAGTTCTAGTATTTCATTTTCATTATAATTAGCTGGTAATGGTAGTTGAACCATAACACCTGTAATATCTTCATCTTTATTGAGTTTCATTATCATTTTTCTGATAACAGAAGGCTCAGGAGGGTTAGTATAAGCATATAAAGAATAACGGATTCCTACTTCTGCGCATTTTCTTTCTTTCATTTGTTGATAGGTGTAACAACCCTTATCAGTACCAACTATAATAGCAGCTAATCTCGGATTGTATTTATTGTCCTTAATTTCTTTTTTATCGTTTTCTATCATTTTGTGTGCAAGGGCACTCCCATCCATTGAAATTCCTTTATGTTGAGACATTTCTGTCATGAATCCTCATTTACATGCTTTAATTAATCTCTCTGTAACTTCAGTGTATAAATTAACAAGTTTTTCACCATTTTCATGGAGAACTCTATCATATTCTTCTTTATTGACTTTTTTAAGTTTCTTTCGTATAAATTCTTTATCATAAAAGCTAGGAGGTGTGCTCTTATCGCTTTTTAACCAGCTCTTGTCAAAAGTTCGAAATTCGTCTGGACCAAAAGAGTCAATAACACATAATTCCATCTCTTTAGATAAACCAAACTCGATTTTTCCATCTACAAGAAGAAGTTTAGCTTTATTAAATAGATCAGTCATTAAATGGGAAAATTCTTTTGCTTTCTCTAATGCCTTAAAGTACATTGACTCTGCATCTTCAGAACTCCATTCTGGTACCGACATTTTCGCAATGTGTATTATTTCATCTGATGTTAAATTATAACGATCTTTTTTTTCTCGTTTAGTACTTACTTCTACAAAAGGTTCTGGAAAAGCTGAATACTCTTCGATTTTCATCCCATCGGGGAGTTTTAAACTACCATTTAATGCTCGTTTTAAAGCTGATCCAGTTAATAAATTACGAAATATAAATTCAAAATATAACGGTGTACACTTTTCCATCACAATGCAATTATCCTTTCCACTTAACATTGCAGTTTTAATATTATTTCTTGATAAGTATTCGAATAATATACGTGTGCATTCTGCAAGAATTTTACCTCTTCCGTCAATTTCTCCTACAACTTCGTCAAAAACACTAAGTCTGTTCGAAAAAACAAATTTAATCTCACCGTTTGAGATATATCCATCCTTATTTTTTCCTTGAATGACTTCCATTAAAAAACAAATCTGTATTTATATGAATTAAATGATAATATCGGTAAAAAATTGTAGTTTTAAAAATTTTTTTCATATATTAACATTTTCACTATAATATTCTTATATACTAACCCAGAAAATGTATTACATTTTAACACGTTCGTGTGAAATTGCTAAAAACGCCGTAACTAAATTTTAAAACTTTTAGGTAAAAATTGCGTTTATCATGAATAAATCTTGGTATATTAGTATTTTTCCCAAAATTGGCATAAATGAGCCTTTAATGCAAGATATAAAAACAAATCTTAATGATTTCGGAATAGAAGCAGAAATATTTACAATACAAAATTATATGATCCATGGGGCTTTAAATGAAGAGCAAGTTGCCGAAATTTGTAGAAATTTATTAATCGATCATGTTTCTCATCAATATTTGATCAATGAGAATAATTTTACTTTTCCTAACTGGAAACAAGCGTATACAATTACTATCAGATATAAGCAAGGAGTAATGGATGCAACTGGGTTATCGGTCAAACAGATGATTCAATCAATCGGGTTAAAAGTCTACGAAGTTAAATCTGGTACCTCAATACTCCTTAAAACAGATATAGAAAAGGATAAATTAGCAAAAGCGATAAAAAACTTCTTAGTAAATGATTTAATTGAAGATTTTTCAATTACGGAAGAAAAACCAAAGAAAACTCATACTACTTTAATTCCTCTTTCAGACATAGACTCTGATGCGTTAATGCAACTGAGCAAAGATCACATGCTATCGTTAAATGTTGAAGAAATGAAAAAAATTCAGCACCATTATCAAAAAATAGGTCGTGAGCCATATGATGTTGAATTAGAAACAATAGCTCAAACGTGGTCTGAACATTGCATCCATAAAACTTTCAGTGGCACTATTCTTTATCAGGGTAAAGAAATCCAAAGCCTACTAAAATCGTTTATCATGAAAGCTACTCAACAAATAGAAGCTGATTGGTGTATTAGTGTATTCACTGATAACGCAGGTATTATCAAATTCGATGATCGTTATGGATTGGCTGTAAAAGTAGAGACGCATAACCACCCAACAGCATTAGATCCATATGGTGGAGCTGGTACTGGCAGTGGTGGTGTATTCAGAGATGTTATGGGAGTAGGAGCAAAACCTATTTTATCTACTGATAATCTCTTTTTTGGTTCTTTAGATATTTCATTAGATAAACTACCAAGAGGAGTCATGCATCCAAAGCGACTCTTGAAAGGAAGTGTATCTGGAATTCGTGATTATGGTAATAAAATGGGAATACCAACTGCAAATGGTTCAATTGGATTCCATAAAGATTATTTAGGGAATCCTTTAGTTTATGCAGGATGTGTGGGAATACTTCCTCTAAAAAAGTATGTTAGAAATCATCAAACTGGGGATCTTGTAGTGCTTGTAGGAGGGAAAACTGGTAGAGATGGAATACATGGTGTAACTTTTGCTTCAGGAACACTGACATATGAGTCAGAAGTTATTGCTAGCAGTGCTGTTCAAATTGGTAATCCATTAGAACAAAAACGGGTCCTAGACGCCTTATTAAAAGCAAGAGATCACGAAGCAGAACCATTATATTCTGCAATTACTGATTGTGGTGGAGGAGGACTGAGTTCCGCAATAGGAGAAATGGGAAAAGACCTAGGGGTTGAAGTAAACCTTGAAAAAGTACCTTTGAAATATGATGAATTGTTACCCTGGGAGATTTGGATATCTGAATCACAAGAAAGAATGCTTCTCGCAGTTCCTCCTAAAAATATTGAGAAAATGAAAGAGATTTTCGAACTGGATAATAGTGATCTTTCGGTCATTGGCCAATTTACTGATTCTAAAACTTTAGTTTTAACTTATTATGATGAAATAGTATGTAATTTAAGTATGGAATTTTTACACAAGGGAATTCCAAAAGTTCATCGTAATGCAACTGAATATCCTTGTATTGAAAAAACTATAAACCTTGAAGATATTGAATCTTATAATAAGGATCTAAGATTGATCCTCGCTCATCCGATGGTAGCTAGTAAAGCTTGGATTATCCGCCAATACGATCATGAAGTGCAAGCAAATACAATTACTAAACCATTACAAGGAGAAATGTTTGACGCTCATGGTGACTCCTGTGTAATAAAACCATTAACAGATTCTTGGCAAGGATTTGTAACATCTAATGGTTTTAATCCAAGTTATTCTAGAAATCCTAGAAAAATGGCTTTAAGTAGTATCGATGAGGCCATTCGAAATAATATTTGTAGTGGTGGAAGACGTTTTGCTATACTTGACAATTTTAGTTGGGGAAACCCAGAAGATGGAAAAAATCTAGGAGCATTAGTTGAGGCTTGTCAGGCTTGTTATGAAGCAGCAATAGCTTTTAAAACACCGTTTATTAGTGGAAAAGATAGCCTTTATAATGATTTTAAGTCTGATGATGGAGAAATAATTACTATTCCTCATACACTTTTGATCACAAGTGTCGGGATTGTACCTGATATTCGTAAGAGCATTACAACTGATTTTATGTCTGAGGAAAGTCATATTTACTTAGTTGGAGAGACTTACCAAGAGTTGGGAGGCTCAGTATTTTATGATATTCGAAACATACAAGATGGGGAGATCCCTGATGTTGATTTAGCAAAAGCAAAATTAATATTTGATAAAATGATACAAGCAATAGATCAGGATTTAATTTTATCATGCCACGACTGTAGTGATGGAGGTCTTGCAGTTACTATAGCAGAAATGTGTTTTGGAGGGAATTTAGGAGTAACTATTGATCTTAATAAAATAATAACTTCCTTAGATAAAGATTACAAAATACTATTTTCTGAATCAAATTCAAGATTCGTTGTGGAAGTCAAAGATTGTAAAGCATTTGAAACATGGATGGATGGAGTACCAATCCACAACATAGGCAAAATAACAGGGGATAAAATAATTATTAATGGTTTAGTGAATAAAAATATCATTAATGAACGAATTAGCGATCTCAAAGAAATTTGGAAGAAGACTTTTGATTGGTGAGTTATCATGGTAACTAGTCTAGTTTTAAGAGTAGATGGAACTAATTGTGAACAAGAAACTGTATCTGCACTAAAGTTAGCTGGTTCAAAAGTAGATCTCGTTCATATAAACGAACTTATCCGTAGAATGGTTTCACTTGAAGATTACCAAGCCTTAATAATACCTGGAGGCTTTAGTTTTGGAGATCATATTGCAGCTGGGAAAATAATCGCAAATTATATGAAACTTAAACTAAAGAAGGATATTTCAAATTTTATTGATGCAAATAAACCTATTTTAGGAATCTGTAATGGTTTTCAAGCATTATTGAAATCTGGTTTTCTTGATATTGATGCCACTCTATTAGCAAATAATACTGGACTATTTATAGATAATTGGATCAATCTAAAGAAAGAAGCAGATAGTATATTCACGAATGGAATACAAACTCTTTTCATCCCGATAAACCATGGCGAGGGTAGATTCTTTGCTGATGATATTATACTTCGCAAACTAGAAGAAGAACAAAGAATTATCTTCAAATACATAGATAATCCTAATGGTTCCTCAGAAGATATAGCTGGAATTATAAATGAAACTGGAAACGTTATGGGTTTAATGCCACATCCAGAAAAGTTTGTAAATTATTATACTCATCCATATTGGACAAGATTACCACAAGAAACAAGAGAAAAAGAAGGAGAAGGATTAGCAATCTTTAAAAATCTAGTTAAGGCTTGTGAAAAATTATGAATAAAAAATATACACTCGGATTTATAGGTAGCCATTCAGCTGAGGAAGTAGGTATGAGTTCAAAATTCAATAATTTAGATTCCTTAGTTGTTTGCGAAAAAGGAAGAGACGAGCTTTATACAAAATATAATGACTTCCTTTTTACCCATAAAATGGTGTTAGAGAAATTTGGTGATCTAATAAAAACTGAAAATCTTAACATATTGAAAGATTTAAACGTGATATGGTTACCAAATAGATCTTTTAGTGTTTATGTCAGTTTAGATATTATTGAAGATAAAAATGCTTTCCCCATTCCGATTTATGGTAATAGAGAATTGCTTGGCGTTGAGGATCGTAGAAGTCAATATGATTTACTTGATCAAGCAGAGATTAGGAGACCAAAAGAGTTCAACTCACCAGATGAAATTGATAGTCTAGCTATCATTAAAGTTCAACAAAAGCATAAACCACTTGAACGAGCTTTTTTTTACGCAAAATCTTTAGAAGATTACGAAACGATAAGTAATGATCTAATCAAGAAAGAAGTTATCAGTGAAACCAATCTTAAAGAAGCTATCATTGAAGAATTTGTTATAGGTCCGCGATTTAATGCGAATTTCCAAGCTTATGGTTTGGAAGATTGTTTTGGACGTTTTGATTTTGTAGGGTTTGATGATCGCATTCAAACGAATCTTACTGGTCTTTTAGAATTACCTGCAAAAGATCAATTAGGTTTGGACAATTTTCCGATAACTAATGAAGAAGTTGGTCATAAAGGAGTTACTATGCGAGAATCAAAAAAACCGATAGTATATGAAGCAGCAGAAAAGTTTGTAGATTCAACTAGAAAACATTTTTCACCTGGGATTATTGGTTTGTTCGCATTACAAGGTGCTTTGACTCAAGAAAGTGAATTCGTTGTTTTTGACATCTCTCCTCGAATACCAGGTTCACCTTGTTTAGGACCTACAAGTCCTGAAATGCGAAGGTTATCACTTAAATATAACCAAACTATTCAATCACCTCTCGATCTATGTATGATGGAAATTCAAGAGGCCATAAAATCTGATAGAATGGCCGAGGTGACTACTTGAATAATATTGCAGATTATAAAATAGATCATTTGAGCATAGGTACTGTTTGCAGTCATTCAGCATTGCAGATATTCCACGGGGCAAAACAAGAGGGGTTTAAAACAATTGGTCTTACTTTACCAAGTCGTAAATCAACTTATGAATTGTTTCCATTAGCTAGACCAGATGAATTCATTGAACTAGAATCATTTAAACAATTATTAACCACAGAAAATCAAAAAAAACTGCTTGATAAAAATGCAATAATAATTCCACATGGGAGTTTTGTTGAATATGTCGGGGCAAAAAACATTCTCGAAAATTATAATGTACCTGTATTTGGAAACAAAGGAAGCATGATTTGGGAAAGCTCAAGAGAAAAAGTTACACAGTGGATGGAATTAGCCAAACTTAATGTCCCAAAATATAAATCACCTGATGAAATTGATTCATTATGTATTGTGAAATTAGGAGGAGCGAAAGGAGGTAGAGGGTTTTTTTTAGTGAAAAATGAAACAGAATTTTATGATAAACTAGGACCCAATAAAATAGAAGATGTAGTAGTCCAAGAATATATTGTTGGAGTCAGATATTATCATCATTTCTTCCATTCAGTTATTAAAAACAGAACAGAATTCTTGGGGATAGACCAAAGACTAGAAAGTAATGTTGATGGTCTTCATCGTATTCATGAATATGTTGAACCAAGTTATACTGTGACAGGAAATGCTCCTGTTGTTATACGAGAATCACTTGTTCCAGGAATAATTAAAATGGGAGAAAATGTTGTAAAAGCCTCGAAAGAACTTTTTTCTCCTGGGTTATCAGGTCCTTTCTGCATTGAAACAATATGTACTCCTGATTTGAAATTTTATGCTTTTGAAATTAGCGCACGGATAGTAGCAGGAACAAATGTTTACCCATTAGGGAGTCAGTATTCATGCTATTATTTTGATGAACCAATGAGTACAGGAAGAAGAATTGCGAGAGAAATTAAAGAAGCAAAACAAAATGATTCTTTAGAGAAGGTCGTTTCATGATATTAGTAGTCGATTTTGGTAGTCAAGTCGCTCATCTTATAGCTAGAAAAATACGAGAGTTAAACGTATATTCTGAACTTATTCCTTATACAGCATCTTTAGATCAAATTAAAGCAAAAAATCCTTGTGGAATAATTCTATCTGGAGGCCCAGCATCAGTTTATGAAAAAAATGCCCCTATATTAAAAAAAGAAATTTTAGAGGCTGGAATACCTGTATTGGGAATTTGCTATGGGCATCAACTCATAACAAAACTTTTGGGAGGAGTAGTTTCCAAAGGAAAGGGAGAATACGGAAAAACATATATCTCCCCTCTGGACTTTGATGGAATTCTACTAGGAATTGAGGAAAAAGAAATTGTTTGGATGAGTCATTCAGATTTTGTAGAAAAAGCTCCTGAAGATTTCAAAGTTACATCACATTCTGAAAATGGTTACATTTCTAGTATAGAAGACTCTGCTAAGAAAATCTATAGTGTTCAATTTCATCCAGAAGTGTATCACACTCCCAAAGGAAAAAAAATCCTGGAGAACTTCCTAAATGTGACACAATGCACTAGAAACTGGTCTTTGAAAGAATTTATTGATATAACCATTAAAAATATTCAAAAGAAAGTGGGGGATAAAAAAGTCATAATGGGAGTAAGTGGAGGAGTTGATTCAACAGTTGCTGCTGAATTAATTAGGCTTGCAATAGGCCACAATCTAGTCGGAATGTTTGTTAATAACGGTCTACTTCGTGAAGGTGAATTTGAAGAAGTATGTTCGTTTTTTAATAACTCAGATTATAACTTTTATTCAGTCGATTCAACAAATTATTTTCTTTCAAGGTTAGAAAGTGTTATTGACCCAGAAAAGAAAAGGAAAATAATCGGAAAAGCGTTTATAGACATATTTGATCAAAAAGCGAATGAATTAGGGGAATTCGATTTTTTAGGTCAAGGAACAATCTATCCTGACAGAATAGAGAGCGCAGAACCATCATCTCAAGCTTCAGTTATTAAATCTCATCATAACGTCGGCGGATTACCAGATAAAATGAATTTAACCTTAATAGAACCATTAAGAGATTTATATAAAGATGAAGTTAGAGCGGTAGGAAAATTGCTTGGAATTGATGAACAATTAATTAACAGACACCCATTTCCTGGTCCTGGTCTCGCTGTTAGAATCGTAGGAAAAATAACTACTGATCGACTTAGGATTGTTCAAGAAAGTGATTACATCCTAACAGAAGAAT
>JAUUVJ010000399.1 GCA_030589605.1 Candidatus Hodarchaeota archaeon
ATCTCCCCTCCCCCAGTTATCTTGATATAGAGCTTTAATTTCGAAAAAATTGACACTTGAACTTAGCTCCAAGTAGCAAGACTAAGGATCTTGAGGGGTAGGAGTTTCTTCAATAATATGTTTTCCCGCAATCACGAGATCAATAGAATGGATTGCTCCACCTAATTCTTTAATCTTATTATAGATCAGCTCATAATTCAATTTATTACCTTGAATGGTAATTTTGATATTCTCAACGATTCGATCAACCTCAATAACAGCGATATTAACAGCAGTAACTTCCCCATTCTCCTGTTCGATCGTTGCTAGATGATTAGCATAAGTAATAATGTCTGGTTCATGAGGCTTCATGACATCTAAAACTAAACGTCGTATACATGAATTCATAATTTACACTCTCTTAATTAATTATTTCTTGATTTGATAAGGTCTCGTCAATATACCTAAAACATTTTTACAAAGACAATAATTTTGTATAGCTTTGCATGCATGTATATAGATATTAGAATGGAACCGAGGATAGGTTGCATGCATTCGTTCACTAGATATGTTCACAAATCTATTCGTTTTTATCCTATAAGTACTGAAAACAAAACTTTTTATTGCCTGTTTTAATTTAATTTTCTTCTACCCCAATCCTGTACAAATATTTACACAGTTATTTACATTCCACATTAAACAGTCAAATTTAACCATTTTTTTGTATTTCTGTCTTTTAATGATTTTTTTTACACCAACTGCATAACAAATCTCCATTCATTGAGAAATATTTGGGGGGGAAATTTTTGTAGCTCCTTGCTTTTGCGAGAATGATGCAATAACTCCAATTCCCAGTAATTGCAATAAATTTATAAATTCATTCGTAAGATGATAAGGATTGAAAAGATTTGGGGAATCATGAAAAAGGAAATGAACTTGAGGAAATCATGAATATAGAAGAAGAGATGATGAATTTCTTCGAGGACGTCATGTATGATAGTGGAAACTCACCCCTATTAGGAAGAATTTATGGTTTATGTGTAATTAACACTTCTAAAAGAATTATTACTCAAAAAGACCTGATCAAGAAATTTAAGGTTAATCCTTCGACAATCAGTAGGATTGTAAAGGATTTAGAAAAATTGCGTCTAATCAACAGAAGACGTCGACCAGGAGCTCTGGAATGGGAATATCAAGTTGAACCAACGACATTTCTGGAATTGTTGACTCGTCAACTAAGCAATTTTACAACAAATTTACCTGAAAGACATGATGTGTTAGTCCAAATTCGTGAGCATTGGAAAAGAACATTGAGTACAGAATCCAAACAATTAGAAAAGGCTAAACGCGATTTAATAATCTTAGAAGTCCTGATAAAATGGATTACTATTGTCCAAAAGGAAACGGAGTCATTCAATCAACATTTACGAAGCAGATACTCTGAATTGATAGATGATTTAAAATTAATTTGGGCTGAAAAACCAAATTTAACAAAAAAACTCTGATTAATGGGTATAAGTCCAGTACATTAAAATTAACCAGTAAAATTGACGAATAAAAAAAGAAATCCTATCTCTAAGCACGATAATCTGTTGATGGATAAGAGTAGAAATAATTTTGACATTTTTTTCTAGCTATACAATTCATTCTCTTCTTTCATACATATAAGATCAAAAATCCCGCAAAATACTATGAGAAGTATTGAATTTGAGTAGAAAAGAATTTCAAACACTCTATGTTTTTAAAAAACCATTTACGAAAAAATCTTACGTGAATTCGATTATCATTATATTTCTTGTAATAAATTATGTATCTACTCCTGACATTGCCAGCGGCTTGTTTTCCCCTCTTACCACAGACGGGTAGATTGAGGAAAGGTAATACCATGCGTTGTGGAGTTAATCTATGTTTATTCGATTATATGTTATAAAAACTTTTCTACAAGTCTTTTTTCATAAGAACCATTATTTCAATCTGAATAATAAATCATGTTAAACTATATTCTTGGATCCCATTTTTCTTATTTTTCTTATCCTTTTTTTACCATTTTTAATTTGTAGTATCTGATTAGCCAATAACAGTAAGAACAATCCAAAAACATCAATTCAATACATTATTTTTTTTTCCATATTAGTAAAATAAAAATACTCTAGTGAAGAATGATGAAAAAAAGGAATTAAAAGAAGTGAGTAATCTCGATAAGACTTTTGAACATTTTCACACTAGATTGAACTGTGCACAATCGATTTTAGCAACATATGGTCCTTCGTATGGCCTTGCTAAAAAAGATTGTTTTAGAATAGTTGAGGCTTTTGGAGGAGGAATTGCCAATAATGGTAACACCTGTGGAGCTATATTAGGGGCACTTGCAGTTATCGGATTGAAGTATGGCAGGACAGATATTGATGATCTTCAAGCAAGAGATAGAACCAATAATATGTCACAAAACTTTATATCTAAATTCATTTCAAAAAATGGTTCAGATAAATGCAGAAACTTGATTAAATATGATATTTCTAATCCTGAAAAATTAGAAGAGGCAAAAGAAAAAGGAGTATTTGTCAAATGTGATCATTTTGTGAAAATAGCAGTAGAATTACTAGAGGAAATCTTGTAACATTAAGATCCATAATGAATCTATCAAGAGAAGCTTACTCTGTAAATTTGGTTAGTCAAGGCCTTTCAACACCCACATGGGTCAATAATAGGAGAAGAAAGAGGAAATCTTAGGAATTAGAACTGTTAGCATTACAACTGATTAAAATAATTTTACACCAAGATTCAGTTTTATATCTGAATTATATTTGAATTATATCTGAATTATGTCTTGATTTACTTTCCGCTTAACAGAATACAATACAGGAGTGAAATGTTTTAACCAAAAACGATTAGCAAGAAGATTAGCTGATTCAAAATCAACATGAATTCGATCCAAATCCCTTTTTTGACTCCATTCGACACATCTTTGTAAAAGACAATTTCCAATGCCAAAACCCCGATGTTCAGGCTGGATAAACGTGCCTGTGATCATTCCTGTATTTTGATCTGCTAGTAACGTTATATCCTCTTCATCATTCTTGCCTATTGTTATAAATCCAACGACCTCATTATTGACTTTAGCTAGAAAAATAGTTTTTGTGTTATTTTCAAATATATTTTTGTAATAATCTAGATTATTAGGGCTACTTACTAGAAAAAGTGGTGCTTGCTTAAAAAAATGACAAGCTTCTTTTTCAAGACGGATTAAATCATTAATATGGTTCATATCAGCCTCTAGAATTGTTAAATTACCATCCGATAAAGAAATAGAATCTGTTGATCTGAATGCATCTACACCATACAAACCAAAACCAAATTCATATAAAAGGTCCTTTAACAGATGATCATGGGAAAAAAAAGTGATTAAGTGATTTAAAATGCCCTCTTCAATCCATTTTGCTGATAAATATTGATATATCTTTTTATAAACAAGCTCTTTGTAAAAAGGGAAAGATGTATGACCTATAATCGGACTAAACGCGGTTTTTTCATCATGAAACATGAAACTATCAAAGAGAAAAAAACCAACTATAGCATCTCCCGACCTAGCTATAACCCCCTTTTTCTCATTAATATGAGTTCTGATGAAATCTCTAAGTGATGATACATTCGTTAACCATGAAGGAGGTATCAATAACCCAGAAGCAATCGACTCTTTGTATTGATATAACCATATATCTATCACTTGAGATAGATGAATTATTTTAATGGGTTCAATTTTAAGGGAATTAAAAGTCATTCACGATCATAAAACAACAAATTAATTCAAGATTAATAATATTCTATAAAGGCAAAGGGAAGATCCAAAGTTAGTGAACAATTTATATCATACTGAAAAATTAATAGTATTGATCCACATCCTTCCTTCTATCCAAGTAAAAAAAAACTATGGCTTAATCGGTTTAGTCCTTTTATTCCCTTTTTTTCATGTAATGGGGGAATAAAGTATCTTTTAGTGCCAAAAAATAGCACTTTTAGATTTCTTGCTTCTTTTGATACACATTTTAAGGGAC
>JAUUVJ010000066.1 GCA_030589605.1 Candidatus Hodarchaeota archaeon
AAGTTTGAGAATTGTAGATTTTCCTGACCCAGGTCCTCCTATTACAGCTACTCGTGATCCTTTAGGTATAGTGATATTGATATCTTTCAATGCGTATTTTTCAGTTGTACCAAACTTGAAACCAACTTTCTCAAATGAAATGTCACTGTTCCAGTTGGGTTTTTTACCCTCTTTTGCGGTATCAGGTACAGGATCCTGCCATTTCATTTTTTCCCATATTCGATTAGCATTGGTTTTTCCTGCTCGAATAGTAAGTATATTCATTGGTAACATAAAATTAAGAAATTGAAGAGAAAGTAACATAGAAACAGAAGCAATAAATGTACTAATGTTTGTTTCAGAGGGATTCAAAGCCAAGTTATTCAATCCCATACCGAAGATAATTGCTGTTATAGCAATCAATATCAATGCTGGCCAGAAAAATGCTGCTAATCGTCCTTCTTTTGTTACAATATCCGCATAATTACTACTTCCTTCTGAAAAGCGATCTTTCTCCTTTTTTTCCTGATTAAAACTTCTAACGACTTCAATACCTCTGAATATTTCTTGGGAATCTCGAGTCACCACAGCTAATCTAGTAGCTAATTCTTGTCTTATCGGGCCTATAACCGATGCATATCTAATTACCATAACCAAGTATATCGGAAATCCTATTATCCCGACTAAGAAGTAAAGAGGATCAGCTATAAAAAAGTATATTAAAATAAAGAACATTGATAGAATGGAAGCGGACAACATTCGCATACTAGGGTTCACTCCCATCCGCATTTGGCTTATTTCGTTCATTGCCATTGATAACATAGCACTACTATCGATTTCGTCATGGAAAGTCATTGAATGATTTTGAATTGTGTCAAAAAATTCTTGTCGTGCGTCTCTTTCATATCTAAAAGCAGCTATTGTCCAAGAATAATTGGTAGTGAATGAAAAAACGAAATTAAGAATTGCGATTATGATAATCCCTAAACAAAGCATAAAAAAGAGATTTGAGAATCCTTCTGTTTTAAGTACACCAAATGCACTTCCAAGAACCAAGCTCGGAGCTATTGCTAGAAAACCAGAGATCAATGACATACCTAAACTTAGAATTACTAGTCCTGGACTTCGCCAGAGAAAACTCAGATACCAATGTGTTGCTGATCGATATTTTTCCGTTGGTAAAGAGCTTTGAATTTTGCGAGGAGTCGCATTAGCTGTTTGAATTGATTGCACTCTTGTATTCTTCCTTTTTTTTATTACTTCTGTATATGTAGGAAAGTATATATATAGGTTTCCTATATATAATTCATATCGCTTAGTCGATTAATACTTCATGATATATGTTTATGTTCTAAATCAAGGAGTTCTCTCTTATTGAATGATACTAAAAAACTAGATCATAAAGCTGAGGAGCTAGTAGATAAATGGATTGAGCGATATCGCCGAGGTAGCCTTCGATTTTTTATCTTGCACTTTTTACTTTATAAGCATCGCCATAAAGATACAAACAGTTTAGGTACGAGTTCTTTTCATGGATATAAATTAGCACAAAAAGTTGAGGAAGTAACCCAAGGAAAGTGGAAACCAACAACAGCCTCAATTTATCCTATACTAAAAGAATTATATGAAGCAGAAGTATTAGAAAAGATTCCTGGAGTGGAGCAACAAGAAACAGGAAGAACAACAATAGAATACAAATTAACGCCATTTGGCTTGAAAACGGCCCAAAAACTCGAGGAAGCAAGAAAAGAATTTGCAAAAGCATTTATCGAAGGAAAAAAGGGTCATTTACCCCCGCTATTGTTTCCTTTAGGTAGTAATATCTCTCCAGAAGAAGCCAAAAAAATTTTTCTTAAAGCACCCGATGAGGTTTTGTGCTCACACCGCGATCAGATCAAAGAAAAAATTGAACATATCCATAAGCATTTAGAATATATCGAAAAAGAATTAGACCATCGAAAAAAAGAAGAAAAGAAAGATTAATACTCATTCTAAGTCAATTTCCTTTTTTTTTATGAATGAATTTTTTGTTTATACTATATAATGTTGAAGAATCATACTTATTTGTGTAAATACTTCAAAAAAAATATAGACTGTTGATCTTAATTGGAAATAAATGAATGACTTCATTAAATCTTATTTAAAATTGTTAGTTAGCTGTAAAGATATTGCTGGAATGAATATCAGAAATTTTCTCACCGATAATCTACAGAACGAAGTTATAACTGTGGATAAAGACTCTATATATTCAGATGAAGAAATAAATAAATATGTACCAAAAAATAGTACAATTATTTTCATTTCTCGCCATTCAGCTAGAAGTTTGCGACCAAGTTTCACAGTACACCCCATTGGTAATTTTGGAAAAGCAGAATTCGGTGGAAAAGATAATACATTAATTCAATGTAATTCTATAATTTTGAAAAAGTTATTACTCAATATAAAAGAACTTGTTGATTCAGATAGATTTGATTTAAAATATAACTATGAAATAAGCGTAGAAGCTACTCATCATGGCCCATTTTCACAATTTCCAATAGCTTTCATTGAAGTAGGTTCCTCAGAGCCTCAATGGAGGGATCTCGAGGCATGTCGTCTAATAGCAGAAGTAATGAATAATTTTAATCTCAAAGCAATTAATCAGAATAACAAATGGGTGTCATCAGTCGGATTTGGTGGCAATCATTACGCAAATAAATTTACAAAACTTATCTTGGAATCAGAGAATGCTATTGGTCATATTTGTGCTAAATATGCTATTCCAGTATTAAATGACAAATTAATTGATCAAATGGTCACAAATACTATCCCAAATCCTGAAATTGCTTTTTTTGATAAGAAAAGTATGAAACGAAAACAAGAAATTAGAAAAATGCTGTCAGATTATAATATTGAAGTTGTTCAAGTATAGAAACCCATTTTTTTTTCAAATATGTTTTTGAAAAATTTACCATCTGTTTCACTCATCTTTCTATATCTGACTAACATTTTTTAATTATTCATAACACATATAATATAGATATGATGTAGTCAGAGATTTTCAAACTAAAATACAAAAATAATAAGAATACCACTTATAAGTAATGAAATGACACAAATAGTTCGTATACTATAAAATTAATTGCATTCTCTTGTAATAAAAGATTTAAAATTTGCTATTAAAAGGGTATTTACATTAAAACAAAAAAACAAGGAATATTACTTTTATTACAGATTATTTATTGGATATTTCCTAAATAAATATCACCTCTGAAGAGTGCAGCTAGAATTTGAAAAGAGATTGAAGTTATGGGATTACAGACTAGAGAAACAGTTTTGAAGAGAATAAAGGGTTTTTTATATAACAATCCTTCTGAAATGAAAGGAGTCAAAGGACTCGAAAAAAATCGTGTTATTGGGCTTATTAATCGATTAAATGAATTTTCTCCTATTGAAACACTCAACTGGAACGTTCCAGATAGAAATTTATTCCGTGAGGTTGCTTTAGCGGCTGGTATTCAATTCGTTCGGCAATATCCAATGTTATATCATACTCCTAATTCCTTGAGAGCTTGTTTTGGGATGCCAACACGAACAGATCGAAAAAAAGGAAGATATTCCTCTATTTTTTACCGAAATGAAGCTGTTGGAAGACAGTTACGTCCTCGGATTGAGGATTTAACTGAACTACATAACATTGTTGAACAGATAATTAACACTACCAATTCAAATATAGTGAAGGTGTTATTGAGGTATATAGTTCGTGCTAAGAAGAGAAGATATGTAGATGACATTTTGGATACACCGGAAAGCGATCATTCTGACAAAAGTATAGGACATTTACGATTATTCCTAGAAGAACACAAATTCGAGAAATTGAACGAAGCAAATAATCTTTCAGAAGAACATCTCCAGGATCTTGATGGAATAATATTGGCACCAGATTTAGTAGGTCAGTGGAGGGGAAAAGAATGTTGGATCGAATTAAAGGAGTACAGAGAACTTAAGTTTAATTCAAAAGTGGTTTTTCAGATATTTCGATATCTTTATCAGAATCCATTTGTCATCCTCGTAAGTACTTCTTCGCTTCTTAGTTTTTCTCAATTATTAGAACAGAAAACTTGGACTGAGAAAGATTTAGAAGCGTGGGCTGAAGTTAAGAAACAAGAACTGCTACAACAAATAGGAGAATGGAATAAAACAAGAAATACTTACATTAATCTTGGTAAATCACTAAAATTAAATCCAAGACTCGAAACATTATTTTTATCTATAACTAACGAGATCGTTACAAGAGAGATTGGGTTGGCGGGTACAGAACTTAAAGGGATAGAAAAATTCATTGATCTTGTTCACCATTTTGAAGAACCCATATCAATTTACGATTTTGACGATTTTTATAAGCAAAATCTTTCCCCGAAAGAATATACACTACTATTGAAAATGAATTTTACTTCAGAATCAGAAACTAAATCACAATAGTTGTCATATTAGAGGAAAAAGACAATTGGGCCTCCAAATGAGGGCCAAATGAATAATAATCCAAAGATAATGATAACTATTCCAATAAATACTTCAATAATTCTGAAATTTTCTGTAAAAAGGGAAGTCAGCCTTAATCGGGCCTCAGCTGTTACCAGAACAAGGATTAAATATGGGGTGGCCAATCCAATTGAAAATAAGCCAATTCCGATCATTAAACCCAATGAGTTCCCATATATTGATGAAATGCTTAAAAGACTAATGAAAGCTGGAGCAGCACAGGGTAATGCTATGAAAGAGTACCCGAATCCGATTAAAAAGATATCTAGTTGTTTTATTTCCTCTTTGTGAAAGATACTTGAAACGCCTTGGGGAACGGGTATTTTTGCAAACGTTTTTTCAGACAATACTGGGAAAAGCAAGAATAATCCCATCAAAATTAATAATACACCTAAAATAAATGTTAAAGTGATGAACTGATTAATTAGAAAAAGCCCAAATAAACTCCAGATATAAGTCATAATTAATATTGCTGAAATAAAAGTTACAAGTATTCCAGAAGTTAGTAGTACAACCCATTGAATTGCCATTTTTCTTGTAGATTCATATTCCTCACCATCTTCAGTCACGATGGACTTACTCATAATACGAAAAACGGTTAATGGCATTATTGGAAATAAACATGGTGATAATGCGACATAAATACCAGCTAGAAAGAATATTGGTAACCCAATTGATTCATCTATCGGAATCCCAAAAATTATCATAAAGAAAACCTTCTGAGTTTTGAATGGAATTTGAATACTTCGAATTAAGAAAAATTCTGCTCTATTTCCGCTTTTCATACTGGTTTATTAGTTTTCAACCACCCAACTTGCTAAAGTATCATAATAATGTAGCCCAATTTCTATTTTTTTCAGTACACCATTTGAATTAAAGAATACTATGGTAGGGATATTATTCACCTTGAAATTCTCTGTTCCTTTGTACGTATTATCTCGCCCAATGATCCAAGTTATTCCAGTTTCAGAACCGAAATCCTCAAGGTTTGCAATAGTATCACTATAATCAACGGTTATAGATAAGATTTGTACATAAGGATAGGTAGCTATTAAGCTTTTGAATTCTTTAATTTGATCTTTACATGGTGGACAGTTTATAGCAAAAAGATCCAAGAAAAGAGGTTGGCCTTTATAATCAGATAAATTGGCCTCTGATCCATCAAGAAGTTGGAATGAAAAATCGACGCTTTCAGAATCAATTGTTTTACCTACTAGTCCCGCTGGAGTAAAAGGTGAAGATCCTAAAGAAAGAATCCCAAGACTTACTATGCCAATAGCGACAATAGCAATAACTATTTTAGTAATCGGAATTGTAGCTTGATTATTAGACTCCATTTTATGTTGTTGTGTACTCAAAGAATCAAGTGATGAAATTTTATCATTATATTTCTCAATTTGAGAAGGACTGGCAGTTTGTACTTCTTTTATTGGTATTTTTTTCATTCTTCTAGACATAATCTTCAGAAAATCCTTTATTAAACAATCAAATAATAATATTGATACGATTAACAAAGACTATCTTATAAAATTTAGTTCGATCTAATTTTTCATTTGAATGTGTTGATATTATTGGTAGAGGTTTACCTTGAAACTCACTCTCTTACCAATATAATTCCTTAGCAGGAGTATATTTTTGGGTATAATTTTCCGCAACCTTTCCATCGGATAATCGTACAACTCGGTCTCCAAGCGGGCAAATAGCAGGATTATGTGTTACGATGATTACGGTACGATTTTGAGCTTTGCCTGTCATTACCTCCATAATTTCTAACACATTCCTACCAATTTTATAATCCAAATTTCCTGTCGGTTCATCGGCAAGGAGAATTTCTGGTTCTTTAGCTAAGGCACGCGCAATAGAAACTCGTTGTTGCTCGCCCCCGCTTAATTGGGCGGGAAAATGATGCATTCGATCTTTTAATCCAACTTTTTCAAGATATTCCTGTGCTTTTTCACGAATGATTTTCCCATTAAACGAAGTACTCCCATCTGTTTGTTTCACACCAATGAGATCTATCGCATATTCGATATTCTCAAGCGTATTCATTCGGGATAATAAGTTAAAGAACTGGAATACTACTCCAATTTTTTGCTTTCTGTAAGTAGTCAACCATTTCGCAGATAGTGTTGACACTGGAATCTCATCAACGGTAATGGTTCCTGAACTAGGTATATCTAATCCCCCTATCATATTCAAAAGCGTAGTTTTCCCCGCTCCGGAGGGACCATATAGGATTACTAATTCACCTTTATTAATTTCTAGATCAACCCCATTTAGCGCAACAGTTTTTGTTTCTCCAAGCATATATGCTTTGGATAAGTCTGAAATTTCTATAAATACCATGATTCTACCTCCTAGACCACCCGCTCCTTTGTCGCTTCGGCTAAGTTCAAATTCAACGTTCGACGGAGTGGAAAGTATTGGGCGATTAGTACACCGATATAAGTCATTATAAAACTGATGAAAATGGTATTATTGCTTATGAAAAGCTTGATTCGGAAAAATTCCATGTCAAGAATCACTCTCATGAAAAACCACAACATGATCCATCCAAAAATTAAACCAAATACTGTTCCTACTAAAGTGATGACAGTATTTTCAACAGTAATATTTCTTATCAATTTTCTATTATTTGTTCCGATAGTAAGAAGAGTAGCGATTTCCCGTTGTTGTTCTTGCAAACTGATATAGATAGTATTGTAAACAATTGCACAGGAGAGAATCACAGCAAAAATAGCAACGATATAAATTATATTATAAAGTAAATCCATCAGTTCTAGCAATTCACCTTTCTGTTCAGCTTTAGTAGCAATGTTCCTTACATTGTAACCGTATTTTGCTAATATCTCTTCACGAATCATATCTAAGCGTTCAGGGGTCGGATCCTCTATCTTCAGTAGGATAGTATTGGCTGGTTCACCAGGAAAATTACTAACGGTAATTAAATTCTCTAATCCAACAAATGCCACTAACCCATTAAATTCATCAATAATCCCTGTAATTTGAAAAGAAATATTTACAAGTTCGAAATGGGCCCGTAAAGGGGTAGTAGACACTAATTTTGTTAATTTTGGAAGTTCTAAGAACACTTCATCATGTAACCCGACATGTAGTGCCTCTGCAATGGGTACCGAGAGAACAAGCCCCTCTGGATTCCAATCATCACCAGCTTCAAAATTGAATGTATGACCCAAATATCCATCTGAATCATTCATTCCTACTACAGTCACTTGTTTTCTCTGGGATGACTCTAACGAAGTGACAATCGCGCCAGATAACAAATGATAAGTTATATCTGTGACACTTTCAACGTTTTGTTTTATCGTTCGAGCAATCTGCGAGGTATTCGTAGGGATTTCTGAAAAATCAATGCGTAGATCCCAATCTTCTGAAACATCATAATAAAATGTTAGGGATTCATTCATAGATTCAATCATCCCGAATGCCATTGAAATTAAAGAAACAGATACAATAATCGCAAATACGGATGAAAAAGTTCTTCGTTTACTCCGAAAGAGATTGCGTAAAGGTAGTTTCAAGCCTGTTGCACGGAGATTGATCTTGAAAAGCTTTAGCACGCGTTCTATCAGAGGGATTTTTCCACTCGTGATGTGTAAAGAAGGATCGAAACGTAGGCTCTCAGCGGGAAGTGGTTGTATAGACCCACGGACTGGGAAGTACCCTCCTACTAATCCAGTTAGAATACCTATTACGATCCCCGAAATAACAATAGGCCATTCAATTGTGACTTCAGGAGTAAATGGAATAGACAACATGTCAACGTAGAGTGGACTAAAATAACTTAAGAACCACAATCCCAACAATGTTCCAATTAATGTACCAACAATAGCAATCACCATAGAAATGCCTAAATACTGTAAAATTATTGTTCTTCGATTATAACCAAGTGCTTGGGCCACTCCAATATCTTTCCTCTCTGCTACAACCATTCTACTCAATAATACATACAAACCCCCTATTGCCATGCCTAATATGATAATTGGAAGAACAATTCCGAATTCTCGTGCTTCTTCAATATCTAATCGCAAGAGATAGTATGAGGGTTGGTTATCGATATCTATGGGAGCACTAAATTTAAGATCATAATTAGTCTCGAGAAATAATTTTAGATCAGATGCAATTTTCTCACGCCTATTTTTAGACAAGCCATCCTCAAGTAATACTGATATTTCGTTGACTTTTCCTTCGACTCCCAATAGACCTTGTGCAGCTTTTAAAGGTAAAAATACTACTCCAAAACGTCGTGGGCTTGGCATAATGTCTGCATAAGAACCCTGATTAATTAAAAACTCTGGAGATCCGATAACCCCAACTATTTCAAAAGGTATCCTTGAATCACCAATCGCAATGAACTCCTGGGGTTCTAATTTCCAGTATTCTGCAAGATGGGCCTCAATATGACATACATTTTGGTATCTACTAAGTTCTGAATATGGTGTGCCAGAGAGTATTTTATACCCATTAACATCAGGTTGTTCACGGTAATTCCCTTGTGAATCGAGTGTACTCATCGCTACAATTTGTCCAGTCTGTTTTTCGCCCCGAATCTCAAATACAGTATTGTACACAATCCTAAGCTCATATGCTTTAACAAGTGATTCTTGCTCTGGTTCTTGCTCTTGAAACTCGTTAATAAAATTGGTTAAGTTTACATAATCAATCCATGCATCTTCCCCTGACCCTCCAAGATTAGCAGTTTGCATGGTAAAACTTGCCATATTATGATCTTCAAATGCCGTATCATAGGTACGAGTCATGTGGACAAAAGCGGTTATCATCCCATTAAATGATGTAATGCCGATTGCTATGACTAGTGAAATGGTTAATAAGCGGAATTTATTTGCATTAATAGCCCGATAAATATTCTTTACTGTTTTTGCCATTTTTGATCACTTCTTTACCATGATAATTTCTCTGCTGGAATGGGGCTTTGTTCCTCAATCGAATCAACTTCACCTGATCGTAATCGAACTATTACATCCCCTATCTGGGCTATTTTCTGATTATGTGTTACCAGGACAGTTAAAACATCAGGACGTTCTTTCACCATGTTTTGAATGACGGTGAGTACTTGTTTTCCTTCCGTGACCGATAATTCTCCTGTTGGTTCATCACAAAGAAGGAGCTCGGGATTTTTTGCCATAGCACGGGCTGCAGCAACTCGTTGTTGTTCACCACCTGACAATTGAGAAGGAAATAGATAACGCTTTTCGAATAACCCAACTTTCCGAAGATAATCTGTTGCACGCTTTGTAACCTCCTTTCGAGAAAGTTTAGAGGCTAATTCTATCGCATATTCGACGTTTTCAAGTGCATTATAAACAGGAAGTAAATTAAAAAATTGAAAGATAAATCCACATTTCTCTCGTCGATATTTTGTTAATTGCTTCTTATTTAATCTTGTAATTTCTAAATTACTAACCGTGATTTTTCCATCACATTTATCGATAGCACCAAGTACATTAAGAAGCGTTGTTTTTCCAGACCCTGAAGGACCCAAGACCACAACTAACTTTCCAGTTTCTAAAGATAATGAGATATCTTTTAATGCGTGGATTGTGTGACCTCCCATATGGTATACTCGATTGACATTTTCAAGAGTTACCATCCCTTCGAGGCGAATTTTGATTCCTTGATCTACGACGTGCACAGTGGGTTCATCTCTCGTTTAACTTGTTTTTAGCTTATGACAAGCCTTTTACTGAAGGATCGATTTCTTTCACGACTTTTGTTCCTGCTCGCAAAAAGAAAAATCGTTTGAAGTGCAGAGTAAACATTCGGTTGGTAGATTCATTAGAAAAAGTTACTACTCGTATACCAAGAATTAATTTACCCGCTGATTGACCATTCATTAAGCTAGACATCAAAATATGATATACTGGGAAACCTACAAAGAACCAGAGAACAACTAAAGACATAGCTTCTCCTTCTAAGTTGAGTAACTTCGACCAAAAGATATCATACTCCAAGGTCCAACCTAGATCAATTAAAAATGCAAGAATTACTCCGATCACAATATCAATGACTAATGCGATTAAACGGAGGACAATTGATGCTTCAATATATTCAATTCGTTTCATAGACATTTTTTTTTTCACCATTATTCTTATTTTCTTTTTGATTTAAAACCATAAATAGCTAAAAGTGATAATATCACAAGCGGAAGCTCGAATGAGGGAATTCCTCCTCCTCCTACTTCAACAGATTTTAGCTGAGTACTTTGATCTGTCTCTATAAGAGCAAAATATTGATTGTAGCCGACAGAGGTTGTTACCCACGTGTGTAGCACCTGATTGTAGAGAGTTTCGGTTTCAGACCACTCTTGCGCTTGATCATTCCACTTAACCCACTGCATTACTTGGAAACTTTGATTTATTCCCGTAAGTGGCTCTGTTAAATGATAAATAAAAGAAATATACAGGATATCTTCTGGAATCTCGCAAAGAAGATTTATACCAAACTGAGAATCTGTAGATAATGAAGGAGAGTCTGAGGGTGTGAGGAGGGATAGATTGAAAGATTGATCTACACTTGATGTTAAGATGATTGAAAAGTAGAATGTTCCAATTTCATCAAATAGGTCTAAATTGAATGGTTGTTCTGCTTTTAAGAACCAGTTCCATTTGAAATCACTCTTATGAATTTCAAAAAAATAGAGAGATGAATTAGAATTGCCAGCCTCATCAGTTATATTCAAATATAATTGATAAAATCCTTTTTCAAGTGAATTATGTTCTATTAAACGATTGAATCCGGTTTCTACGCTATAAGTATTATTTATTGAGGAATTTAGGGAGTAATAAAATATTACATCTTCAGTAACATTGAAATTAATCTTTAAATCTTCTTTGAGAATAGTGTTATTGCTAAAATTAAAGATGTTCATAGTTGGAGCAGTATTATCTACAATAAAATGATAATGTGATGATGTCCAGAAGTTTGTAGGATTTTTAGCAAATATGTGAAGATCACGTTCAGTTTCATTTCCAGGATCAGGAATATCAATTAATGTTCCATCTAGAATAGAAGAATTAGTTCCATCCTCATCCCAGTAATAGATTATTGAGCCATTTCCATTAAAGACTGTAATATTAATGTAATATAAACCCTGAATTCGAGAATTATTCTTTATATCATTCAGGACTATTCCTGGAAGTGTATCGTCAGTTTGGTATTGAAGAAAATAATAATTCATGAATCCAACGTTATCATAAGCCCAAATCGTTAGATTATGCCATTGGTTTCCACTAGGTATAATTGTCTCGATTTGATCTGTATAGACACTAATATTCGATCCCTCATCCCAAGAGTATTCTATTTTGTCAACTCCATATTGTGAGGTGAAGTCTATTGTTATTATTGAATTAAGTGCTAAAATTGAATTATTTGAGGGGGAAGATTGTGTCAAAGATGGGCCTGAGTAATTTAAAGGGGTATCAGCTATTTCAGCCATCGTTAAATTATACCAAATTATCTGAACAGCCCAATCCATATATGAACAGATGATTAATCCACTGTCTTTTTCGTACCATGCGGCATTAGGCAATGGGGAATCAGGAATCGTTATCTTCCAGGCCTCAAATGTCCCTACATTCGTCATTGTTACATTTTCAAGAGTAGGGACAGAAATATTATACCCTTGAGATTCAAATTCATACCCTTCATAAAAACCTGTTGGATCAATCCAAAATTCAAAATAACTGATAGATTCACCCGTCATCCAATACCAATTATTAGTAGCATTATACATATGATTTGTACTTTCACGGGTAACAGT
>JAUUVJ010000367.1 GCA_030589605.1 Candidatus Hodarchaeota archaeon
AAAACATCTAATTCTATTTCTCGTATTGCTTCAGAACGATTACGATAATCCATCTGATAGGATGATCTGTCACCAAAACTTGGTGCAGAATCAGCTGCTTCACGAAATGGCCCATAAAAAGATGATTGATATTTAACAGAATAAGCCATGATGCCTACTTTGGAAAATCCTCCGTCATCCAGTGAAGTACGAATTGCTCCAACTCGTCCATCCATCATATCCGAAGGTGCAACATAATCTACCCCAGCTTTGGCGTGTGAACAGGAAATTTTTGAAAGATTTACCAAAGTTGAGTCATTATCTATTGTACCATCTTCTAAAATAGTACCACAATGTCCGTGAGAGGTGTATTGACATAGACAAACATCAGAGAATAATAAAATATTTGAAAAATTCTCTTTTAATAGGTGTATAGCTTTTTGGACAACACCATCTGGAGCCCATGCTTCTGATCCATGAAGATTTTTAGATTCTGGTATACCAAATATGATATAACTTGTAATACCCTCTTCCAAAAGACTTTCTACATGTCTACTAAGATCATTAATGTTGTACCGAAATATATTGGGCATAACCTTAATTTCTTCGGTTTTACTGTTAGTTACGAATAATGGACATATTAAATCTTTAGGACTTAAATCGACTTCTGCTATAAGATTTCTTAAAACCTTAGTAGTTCTAAGTCTTCGAGGTCTTATCTTATTTAAACTCATTTAACATCACTAATTAACATTTCACTTCCCAGGAGTAACGCATCATTGAAATTCCCCCTTTTTAACATTAATTGAAAATCCTGATTTTCATAAATACGATTCAACTCTTTTTTCGGATCTTTACTTTTTTTTCGGAGTTTTGCCAATACATGAAGCCATTTCGACTTAGTTTTGACAAAAGGATCTAATTCTTTCCTTAGCTGTTTAGTGTAAAAGGGACAGGTTCCCTGAGTAGAGATTGAAATACAAAGATCGCCAGATTTGAGGATAGAAGAGAAAATAACAGAAGATATATTTGGTTTATCAACAACATTTACTAGGATCCCGTGATTTTTACAATAATTAGCAATTTCTGTCGAAAGATGATCATCTGAACCTAAAGCTACTATAACAAGAGGTGGTTTCCTTTTTAAAAAATCAACAAAGTTAGTAGAGTTGATAAAAGTTTTGATTAAACTCAAATTATCATTACTAGAATTTCCTTCTTTTTCCTTTGAATCTAAAGCAATGACTGGAAAACCAAGATCTACCAGTAATGATGCCTTCCTTATTCCAACTGATCCATATCCAAAAATAATGATTGGACTTTCTATCGAAATACTTATTGGAAGAAACATTCACTCCTCATCCTCCAGAATTGTTAAACTAGTCTTTTTTATTTCAGATTCAGTAATACCTATTAAGATTGGTACTTGAACTTCATTTATAATTTGATTTATAATCGTTTTAAGCTCTTTCTCAGATTTAGCGTGCACCATTGCATAGAGATTCCAATTATAGGGATTTTCTCTTTTGAATATGTGACTAATTTCTATTCTTTTGATCAATTTTTTTCCGATTTTATCTATATTCGAATTATTCGTTTTAAAAAGTAACATTGCATTTGAAGTAAATCCTAATGCAATGTGTGAAAAGACTGGACTAAAACTGCGTATGATCTGTTTTTTTTCGAGATCAGACATTATCTTAAGAATTTGCTCTGGGGAGATTCCAAGGAGTTTACTAAGTTTAGATATTGGATTTAATACCAATGGAATGTCATAAAGAGCATTTAAAACTCGTTTATCTTCTATTGTAACTAAATCAGACAAAATTAGTCCTCAATTTGTATTTTTTCTGGCTAGGAAGAATTAATATTGAATCTGGATCGATTTGTAATTTCTGCTTCAAATGAATAATTTTATTTTTAAAAGTAGTGGAATCTTTGGAAGTAAGAGTAAGCCAAATATTAAAATTTATTAGTTCAGGAATGTCAAAATCCTCATTCTTTTCGGTTAATAGTGTGAAACGGCGGCTATAACAATGTGTTACTCCTGTTTCATGAGAAACCCATTTCTTTAATATTTCTAGTTTTTCTTCCTCCAGCTTTAAAGCTACTAGTGAAGCTTCATAACCAAGTGCTTTGGAGTTTAGATGAATCCCCCATCTTTTTAGTATACCTTGTTTCTTCAAGGAACTTATTCTTTTTACTAGGTCAGAGGAACTTAATCCTAGGTCTTTGCCCAATTCATCAAAAATATTATCCTTAAGCTGTAAACCTGATAATGATTTCAAGATTTTCCAATCTATATTGTTTTGCATTTGGTTTTCCTCTAGGTAGTTATTGGAGGAGAATAAAGACAAGAAGGATCCGTACCGAAAATATCACCGTGATGATATCTCGCTCTTAATCTGCAACCCTTACACATGGATTTATAATCACAGACCCCACATTTCCCATTCAAGTGCTTCTCTTTCTCTCTGAGTTGTAATACTAAAGGATCATTGGAATCATTCCAGATTTTAGAGAATGGTTGTTTTTTCACATTACCTAAAGACATGTCAGTCCAAAATTGACATAGATGCACATCACCAAGATGGTCAACATTTGCGATCTTTTCACCTGCCGAACAACCACCAGAAATTTCAAACAATTTTTGTAGTTCTTCAGTGGATCGGCCTGATTCTTTGAGTTTTTCAATAAGAAGTGCGCCGTCTTGGGGAGAATCAGTTGTAAGAATTTCAATATCTGGTTGTGGTCCTTCTTTCAAGGTTGTACTATAAAGAAAGTTAAAAACTTCTTCACGTTGCTCGGGATTCAAGTCTAAATTCATAATATTTTCTCCTCTTCCCGAAGGGACCAGATAATAAACACAAAACCGTGGGATTTCTAATTTACGGACTTGTTTATAAAGAATAGGTAACTCTTTGTAGTTATCTTTAGTAACAGTTATTCTGACTCCTGTTTTAAGACCAACGTTTTTACAGTTAAGAAGACCATCAAGGGCCCGTTGATAAGATCCCTTTACACCGCGAAACTTTTCATGCACTTCTGGACTAGCCGCATCAAGACTGATTCCTACATAAGATATTTGCTGGTTCGCAAGAAATTCAGCCATTTTTTGATCAATTAATGTACCATTTGTACTGATTCCAACTCTTAATCCAATTGAACGAGTATAAATGACCAATTCTTTGAAATCTAATCGAATAAGAGGTTCACCACCACTAAATAGTACGATTGGAACTCCCATTGCAGAAATATCTTTCAAGAAAGACTTAGCTTGATCCGTAGAAAGTTCTTCGTCTTCTCTAGTATTATCTGCCTCGATATAGCAATGTTGGCATTTCAAATTACACTTTTTTGTTAAGTTCCAAACAACAAGGGGTCGATAGTTCGTGGAAAACCGTAAAAGATCGTTTCGAGGTTGTAAATGACTAGGAACATTTACAGATCTTAAAGCTTCACTAACGGTACCACTATTACAAACAAATTTCGAAAATATTATCATTAAGTTCACCTTATTCATTTTATTTTTACAATTATAGCTTTTCATTTAATGTGTAGATAGCAGGTTTATTTCCAGTGATAGAACCACTAAATTCATTACACTCCTCACAGGAATCTTTTTCCTCTAGGGATCCTTTCTCTATTTGGATGATATTAGTCTGTTTAGTGTTTTCAAAGAAATTTCCTTTTTTAAAAAGTAATAAGAATTTCTTTACTTCTTCAGGAGGTAAAAAATTTGAAATTTGTCGAATATTATGAATTGGGGAATCAAGTAGCTGTTTAACAATTGAACGAGTGATCAAATCAATTTTCTTTTTACACATTCTACAATTTTCATTATTAGGATCTTGTTGAAAAACATGAATAGCTTTTTCAACTTGTTTTTTTCTGATGGTTTCTGCTGAACGATAAATTTCAGCAATTGGGGGTTCAAATTGTTGTAAATGGATGTACTTTTGTAAATCAACTAAAGCTTGCTCAATCATCTGTTCAGCAACAGGAATTCCCTTTATTCGATTTGAAACATTCCTTTTGGACCATTCATTAATCTGATTTAAGTCAATAACACTGACCCAAGGAAGTTCTTCAATTTCTTGATCTATATTTCTAGGATTACCTAGATCAAGTAATAAAATGGTGTGACTTCGATCATTTCCTAAAAAGTCTTCTTTGAATAGGAGCTTTCTAGGACAATTTGCTGCAAAAACAATAACATTTGCACTTAAAAGGGCATTACGCAAATTATTTCTTGAAAACTCAAGAGGAATGGCATCAAAACGTTTTGTCATCATCAGAGAACGTTCATACGTCCGATTCATCCAATATAACTTCTTAATTTTGAGTAAGGATAGAGATTTACCAACAAGCCCAGCAACCTCTCCAGCTCCTACTATTACCATGGAGGATATATTATTCCTGAATCTATCTTTTATCATTTCAACAGCAATAGAACCAACTGATACATTACCCTTTGAAATTTCTGTTTTTTTTCGAATTTCCACTCCCAAATTAATCGTTTTATAGAGAATTGGACTTAAAAAACCCTTTACTGTATTTTGGTTTTGTCCTTCTTTAAGAGCTTTCCTAATCTGACCAAGAATTTCAAATTCACCGAGAATTGCACTTTCTAATCCAGCAG
>JAUUVJ010000240.1 GCA_030589605.1 Candidatus Hodarchaeota archaeon
ACTACTGTATTCCAATCATTTGAACCCCCTTCCAAGCTTAAGGGGATTTATTATGAAGTTAAACCTACTATGAATTTCAAGGAATTATGGATTCTGAAGAATAAAGGCGTTCATTCTTTTCAACCAGGACTAGAATCCTTGAATGATGATCATTTGAGAATAATGAAAAAAGGAATTACAGCAGCAAACAATGTACGGTTCCTACGAGATTGTAAGACTTTGAATATTCGACCTGATTGGAATATTCTCTATAATATACCTGGGGAAACAAAACATGATTATACCGAGATGATGGAGCAAATGCCTTATTTATTCCATCTTAATGCTCCTCAATTTACTGGTCCTTTACAGATTCAACGATTCAGCCCATTATTCAACGATAAAGAAAAATTTGGTATCAAAAACCTTCGTCCAGTCGATGCTTACTCTGTTGTGTATCCTGAGAGTACAAATTTCATGAAATTAGCAGTCTTTTTTGATGGAGACTATGAAATTGCCTTGAAAGATCAATTAAAAAAAGATTTTCTCTCTCTAATTAAAGAATGGAGAAAATTGTGGAAGGATAAAGAAAAAGTACCCAATTTACATATTATTAATTTAAATGACGAAAAATACTTTATTCAAGACACCCGACCGATTTCTGATCAGGAAGTTCGTATTGTTGAAAATACACATGTGAAAATTCTACGAGAACTCCGTGAACCACTAACCACTACCGAAATTGACTCTTTTGTAGACCAAAATGATTTGAGAAACGAATTTGAGGATCTTCTTCATTCTAAATATATTCTTCAACTTGGAAGTAGATTTATTTCCTTAGTCTCTGAACCCATGTGGATTCTTGAGCTTGAAGAAGAGGCAAAGACGATCTCATAATCTTTATTTTCCAGATTTCAAGTCTGCTATCATAAGCTTCTGTTATACTTTCTTTTTCTAATTATGTAGAAAATAATATTTATTGTTATTAAGAAAATGCTTAATCCATTTAGGAAAAGAAAAATAGATACTCCAGAGAGGGCAGTTGAGTAGATCACATATGAGGATAAACTATTCTTGGATTATTAGCAGTTAGTGCTAATTCTACACATCGTCTTAAATTTAGGTAGTTATATCATTGGAATGCAGGAAGTACCTTTCTAATCCTAGATTATTACAAATTGAAAACAAGAAATATGAAAAGTAAAAAGGAAAAGTATTTAGAGTGGAATAGATCAATTGATCTATTTTTACTTCTAAATTTCAGTGAAGCTATCAATAATTTTCTGATCAAGTCTGATAATAACTTCCTTAATTAACTTGATCGTTTTCTCGACATCGCCAAGATCCAGTATTCCATTATGAGAGTGGATGTGTCTTGTTGGGACACTCAAAACTATTGATGGACATCCTGGTCCAGTTAAATGAATCCTACCTGCGTCTGTTCCACCACCCATTATAACAGAGTCTTGATAATCAATTTTTAGCTCTTTTGCGACTTCAATCACAAAATTTCTCAATCTTGGATTAGGAATCATAGACGCATCACCCGCTAGTATAGAAACACCTTTTGACATTTCTGTTGGGGCTTTTAATTTTGACACACCAGGTACATCTCCTGCAATATCCACTTCTAGTGCTATACCAATATCAGGCTTAATTATTTGAGCAGCAGTTTGTGCTCCACGTAACCCCACTTCTTCTTGAACAGTTGCTACCCCATAGATTTGATTTGGATATGATATCTTTTCTTCCTTTATTTGTCTGATTACTTCTGCTGCAATAAATGCTCCAATTCTGTCATCAAAAGCTTTACCCATAACAAGAGTAACATCTTTTTTATGTTCCTCAGTTCCTTTTTTTATTATTTGTGTTCGTTTTAGGATCTCAAATTTAGCATCAGGAATGATTGGATCTCCTATTGCAATTCCTAATTCTTGAATTTCTTTTTTACTTTTACATCCTACATCAATAAACATTTTATCTTTTGTGACTACTTTAGTTCGAAATTTAGCTGGTAATACGTGTGGAGGGGCAGCTGCGATAACACCACGAAATGTATCACCTTTTTTTGTTCGGATTAGGACAATCTGAGTTAATAAACTCTGATCCCACCAACCTCCGATTTGAGAAAATGTCAAATATCCTTGTTTGTCGATCCCTGTTACAAGAAATCCAATTTCATCAATATGGCCTGCAATCATAATTTTCGGCCCACTATCCCCAATCTTGAATATTAAGGAACCAGTCTTATCATTGAACACCTCATCACTAAAATCTTTCACATAATCCTTTACAATACGTGAAACTTCAATTTCGTGACCTGGTGGTCCAAAGGCATTACACATTTTCTCTAAGAATTCAATATTTTGAATCAACTTACTAAACCTCTAAACTCTGAGTATATTCCTGTAATAATGTAAAAACGAGCCGAGTGGATTCTTTTATTTGATTCATTTAAAATTATCGTGATAGTGATTTAGAATTGATAAAGTAAGTACACAATGAGGGGTACTTAGTATAAAACAGAATCCCTTTGTAATATAATAATTAAAGCTCTTTCTAGCAAGTTAAATGATATTAAACTAAAAATAGTGAAAATTTCTTGTTCAAATATTTAATCAGATTTAGGTAATGTTAATCTTGCCTGATAGAAAGTCAATATCTATTCTACCGATTGTAACTTTCTTTATTGCCGATTCTTTGAGTTGTTTTTCAATGACCACTTTGGGGCTATTTTCAAGCTGATTTATCATAAGAGTTAGTGCGTGTGTTTTCTCATTCAAATCTGTAACGAAGCTTATCTTACCTTTAAATTGAGCTGTTTTGAAATGATGATTGCACTCTCCTTCTTGGTAACCTAAATCTTGAATTGCTTCTCCCCATACAATATTGTTTGAGTTAATATACTCAATTTTTTTTCCTTCATTAGCACAATGAAAATAAATACAATTCTTGATCATGTCATATCCATTGCTTAACGTTACAATATAGGGGATATTATCCTTTGCTAGGGCAATAGTAACATATTTTTTATTAAGGAGGATTTCCTTGATTTCATCCTGATTAGTTATTGTTTTTTCTTTCCTTCGCATGGTTTCCACTACAATCTTATACATTTAAGCATAATTTAAAAGCTATGTGCTAATTTCGTTTCTTTAAAGAGTAATCTCAAATAAACAGCACATAATCTCCTTTATCTTCTCTAAAGAATTGATGAGAAATAGAAAAAGATGGGAAATATGAAAGTGAATGAAATGAGAGAACGTACTATTGATTTAAGATCAGATACTGTTACTAAGCCCTCACCAGAGATGTGGGAAGTTTTTAAATCTCTTAATAACTCGAACTTAGGTGATGATGTTTTTCGAGAGGATCCTACTGTCAATGAATTAGAAGAAAAAGCTGCGGATCTATTAAGTAAAGAAGCAGGTTTATTAGTAACATCAGGATCGCAAGGTAATCTGATTTCATTATTAAGTTCAACTACTCCCGGTAATGAAGTTTTATTGGAATTTGAAAGTCACATTTATTGGTACGAAGTAGGAAGTTATGCACGTATTGCGGGCTTAGCCCCAAATCTTTATCACACTGAAAAAGGATTTCCTAGGTCTAGTGATCTTAATGATCTCCTTCGTATCAGAAATGATGATCATCAACCTTGGACAACATTGCTTTGTGTTGAAAACACCCATAATAGACATGGGGGAACAGTATGTTCCCCTACTGAACTATCTGAACTTAATAAATTCACTAAAGAAAACGATCTCAAATTTCACATGGATGGAGCACGGATTTTTAATGCAGCTGTCGCTCTTAAGAAGCCCGTAAATGAATTTAGTAAATACGTGGATAGTATTACTTTTTGTCTTTCAAAAGGTCTTTCATGTCCAGTTGGTTCCGTAATCACTGGTTCACAGGAGTTCATTAATGCTGCTAGAAAATACCGAAAGATGCTTGGGGGTGGAATGCGACAAGCAGGAATTATTGCATCAATGGGTTTAGTTGCACTCGAAAATAAATGGATCAAACGTCTTGAGGAAGATCATAAAAACGCACAATTGTTAGCAAAAGGCCTTAATACAGATTCGATTCCTCTTAAGATTACATTTCCTGAATCTAATATTGTTTTTGTCGAGTTTTCACCAACTACACCCATCGATAAGTTCATTTTTTCCGCTAAAGATGAAGGAATTCTATGCCACGCCGTAAAGAATAGAGTGCGTTTTGTTACTCATTATGGAATCACTGAAGAAGATATTAATTTCTGTCTTGAGAAAATCAACTCTATATTATCAGGAATGCAATAATAGATATAGGATATACTAACAATCTAATCATGGTTAATAGTATTAAGTCGATTATCTACTTAAAGTTCAAGTTTCTTTAAGTTAACTAATTTAGAAATTGATTTGGGATGATTTACTTTTTTACCCCTGAAAGTAAGCTCTTCCAAAGATAGTAAGTTGCCAATTGATTCGGGAAGGCTTAACGATTTTCCTGGAGGATTCTGAAAGATTATTTCTTTCAATGAAGGGAGGATCCCAGATAAGTCTGGAAGAGAAAAAATACTGCATTTAAAGATTTTTAATGATTTTAAGTTGATTAAGTTCTTCGATGCTTCTGAAAAGGTAGCAGAGTACCAATTAGATAGGCTTAACGATTCTAAGCTAGATATACTTGACACGTTATCTAAAGATAAGCTTAGGACATCTACTGTAGATCGATCATTTGCTGTGATTGTTAGGTGTTTTAAGTGTGATAAATTGGAAATAGTTTTAGGAATGGGTTTATTCCAGAATTTAAGGAAAAGTCTAGTAACGTGGCCATCAACGATGTTCTCATGCCACCTTGATGGCTGAATAAACCCATGAAAATCTGATAATAACCGTAATTCATGCCACAGAACAGGAATCCAGTTTGTCATCTTACTAATTTTGAGAATATTGTTATGATTCTCCATCCAAGGTCTTACATTTCCCTCGTTGAAATGTATTACAATTTTGTCGATATTCAGAAGTTGTTTTACGTTTTCTGGAGTATCCCCGATAGAAATTAAATCTGATAAGTCGACTTGTAGCTCATTCAACTTTGACAATAAACCGATATGTTCTGAGAGAGGTATGTGGTAATTATGAGTTATATCAAGGGATTTTAAGTTGGTCAAGTTTTCTAATGACTGCGGAAGTGCTTTTAGTCCCATACTCGACAAATTTAGACTTATTACTGTGCTGTCTACAATGAAATTTCTAGGCATCATTCGACGCCTAAACGCGTCATTCAGTTCGTTCATCACTTCATATTCTTCAGGAGGCAACAATTCAGCTAGCTTTGGTAACACAGCTTCTACATTACGTGAAAAACACTTCCCGCATGCGAGAATCTGAAAAAAAACCTCCTCTTCGCGTACAAAGAACTCTAATTCAGCTGCTTTCTGTTCATAGTCAGTAGAATTGGAATAATAGCATTTGCAACAACAACCATGATGGTATAACCTATCGTAGTTGTTCCTGGACCTAAACTCGCTATGTATACATCCTTCCTCCCCACAATTCCTACATTTAGGGGGATTTTTCTCTTCATACCTACTATCACATCGCCCACACCTCTTGGAACGTGGGGCATTCCAGCATAAACAACAGCGACCGATAAGGGTGTTGTACAAACTATCATGGTCAATTTCTCCCAGATGGGAGCATGTCGTGTTTCCACAATCTACACAGCCTGTGAACTCGACATACCAGTTAAGAACTGCAGGTTCTGTATGACCAATAAGATGGGTGATTTTCTGGTTAAGGTTAGTGGAGAGAGTTTCTAGTAACACCTCTGATTGAGGAAGGTCAAGCTGTACTTGATCCATTCCAGAGAGGGTTATCCGTCGGTAGGCTGGTGGAAGGGATTTTAACTGTTTTATAACCCCTCTGTGCCGTAGACTGTGATAACAAATGGAAATTTGCTCTGAAGATTCAGTTTTCAGGGATAAATAGCCACACCCAACCCATTGAAAACAGCTTTTACATAAAACAACTTTAAAGGATTCCCGCGTACATCTTCCAAAGTCTTGTTTACAAATTGGACAAAGCTTGGATTCTTCTTTCGATTTGGGTGTATCATACCCCTGATCGAAAAGGATTTGCATTGACAATTCTTCTGCTCCAACCAGTAACCCATTTAAATCAATATCAAGGTTAGTACTCAGCTTAAGAATGTGTTTCCATTCATCGACAGTGAAATTCAACCCTGTTACCAAATTTAACCTGTCAATCAAAAGTTGGGGTAAAGTGACTCCGTGGATGATAGAAAAAAGATCTGTAATATAATTAATTGGAATATTATATCCATATTCAGTATCAGGGTCGAGATGTTTTAGAACAGAGAGAAAATTTTGAATTCCAATAACTGGATCTTGATTTCTAAGTGTTAATTCGAAATATCTCAGAGCACCTTCGAAGTTGTTATTTACATAGATCTCCATCCCATCAACCGGAAATCTTTGATTTAAAACCTCACTTACAGGCAAATTACCTTCATTCCATTG
>JAUUVJ010000140.1 GCA_030589605.1 Candidatus Hodarchaeota archaeon
CCAAAACTAGCAATTGAAAAAAACTTTAAAACAAGGAATTGAAGAAAGATGTTTAACACAATGTTCTTTTAGATTTTCTGTTGAAGTAGGATATTAATTGATCTACGAGTTGAAAATTGAAAGCAAAAGCATTTCCCTTATTAAGTAATAGAAAGTAAGTGGTTTTATAAGTGAACAACAAATCATTAAAATCTGGAGTTCAAGCTTGGTTTGTATATAGACAACTAGATTGGTTTATTCTATATTCACACATTTATTCTGCTATTGATAGCATTGTATCCAAGGAGAAGGCCATTGCATTTCGTGAGATGTCATCGAAATTACTTAGCCATTTAAAAGAGCAATATCCATGGATAGAGGCAAAACAGATTCACACTATCGAATTAGACACACATGAAATTGCAATCCTTTATGGAAAATATATTCTATTAGTTTTAATTAAACGTCGGGGAAAATCAATGAAAAAAATTCACCAAATACACGAAAAAATGCTTTCAATAATTGAAACCGATGCACAAGGACGTTTAGCATCTCGAGTTGACGATCCAGCCATTCTCCGCGACGTGTGGGTAAAATGTGAAGAAATTTTACGCCCGTATATCATTCATTTATTCTAGTAAGTTTATTTGATTCATTCGAATTCTAGATTCTTATCTCCAAACATTAATTATCATCCTGACTTCCTACCTTACTGATATGGTAAAGGTAGGAAGGACAAATTGTCCTATGTGTGATGGAGAATTAACTTCTGTTTGATTAAAGGAATAATCAAATCATTTAACAATTTTCTTCTTTTTTTCACATAAAAAGGATTTATTGTTGATTTAAAACAAATGGACACCCAGAATTACTCAAAAACTCCTTGAAACTAGAAATTGAACTAGTAACTCAAATAATTTCTTTGAATCTTCATTGAAAGATAGTTTATCCAATATTTCTAAGCTCTTATCTGCTAACGATTGAGCTAGAGCACGAGTTTCATTAAAAATACCATATTCTTTCATATGAATAAGGATAAAATCGATCTCTTCCTCAGTTCTTGTTCCTGGTGGTTTACTCATAATAATTCGTACTTTTTCAAGAGTGTCCTGTTGAGCTTTTTGAAGAAGCTTAACTAAAAGAATTGAACGTTTCCCCTCTTGAATATCATTACCTTTTTCTTTTAATCCTTCAAAATCAGTTGTTAGATCAAGCAAATCATCAATTATTTGGAAAGCGCGACCAAGATTGACAGCAAAATTGTTAATTTGTTCAAATAAGGATGAATCTTTAATGGGATCATATCCAGCAATTATAGCTCCAAGGCGCATTGGACCTCCAATGGTATAATATCCTGTCTTTCCATCCATGATATAATACACATCATCATCCGTCAAGTCTAGAGAATCTCGCAAAGTTAATTCAGCTGTTTGCCCTACTACAGTGCGTAATAACATATTATAGAACTCTTGCCAGATACGAGTACATAGCGTAGGATTTAGTTTTTCAAGATTTCGTGCTAAAAGATCCCACATCATGACATGTAATCCATCACCCGCATTGATAGCATGTTCAACTGTATATAAATGATGTAATGCAGGCTTTCCCCGTCGTTTTTTTGAATCGTCTTCTATATCATCATGGATCAAGACCCAATTTTGACATAATTCCATTGCTGCTGCAGTAACTAGCGCATCCTCCCGAGAACCTCCCAGTGCTTCACAGGTTAGTATAATTAAGAAGGATCGTACATATTTACCACCTCTTAAAGGATAATCGTCAATTTGGTGCCAGAATTCTTCTTCAATTTTAGGCATAGTAAGAGGTGAAATGGATGGTATTGATTTCGGGCTGATGTATTCTTCAATTAATGACCAAATGCTTTGTTTACAGCTTTCTAAAGCCTTAAAAACCTCCTCTTGAGCATTAATTGGTTTTTTATTCATAAAATGTTATCTCCTAATTATTATATTGATTTAATCCTTAAAATAAGAATATAAATCTACCCATATATTATAATCGAAGGTGATTAATGAAGAAAGAAGGATCTCTATCTAAGTTAATTTTCATAGTAATTTTGTAAATATGATCGAATAGAGAAAATCTATCTTACATTAAAAAAAAACATTGAATGTTTGAAAATATTCAATAATTTGCGGATAAATTCTCTAGGTAGATTTTAGGGAGAAAAAACATATAATACACTAAAAACTGGGAGATAGCTTTATATCAATAACTATGCGAACATACAGCAATTTAGATTATATTATATGGAGAGGAGGAAAAATAGAGGGAAATTTGGAGACTTGTGAGATAGTTGCTATTGAAACAATACTTGAAAGAAAAACCACTCCAATCGTGCTTGTTGCTACCATATTGTTTGACATATTTTTCATAAACTCCTGTACTTAACGTCATCTTGCCTTGTCGATTTCACCCAGATACCCTGCTCCACGGGGAAGACCAAACAGTCCCGGTTTAACCATCGGAGCGTGGAAATCCTCTTTCGCCCATGGTGCAGGGAATTTCTGAAAAATAGATGTAGCAATCAACGCGAATGTCTGTGTTGCTACATATATTAGGTAGTTATTGTAAAATGACAGAAATAAAAGGCATATGGCCACGTTTGGTATATGAGAAACAAATGTTTTTATCATAATAGACCTTGGAGTGTCATGTTCTGGGCTAACTCTGATATCCCAGAAATAATCTTGGATAAAATACTGCCATGTACCCATACAGGCGTAAGAGCATAAAAAGATAGCCCATTTTGGCAGAGATGTTATGTGCCACAAGTGATAGAAAGATAGGAGTATCTGGCCTGTACTGATCCCCCAGAGTAAACCAAATACGATCTCTGAACCGATGTAATACTTACGATCAAAAGTAAGCGTCATACGTGCCCATAAGATCCAGTACGCAAAAAAAATATAGATAAAACAGACAAAACAAAAGATGATCCATATCGGGTCTACTAGCTGTCCACCTGTTGCAATGGGTTGATTTAACAGTGTTTCCAAACTACCAGTCGCGGCTGAAACAATATTACAAAAAGCAAAATAAATCAATGCACGGGTCCAAGCTGCTCCAGGTTTATATACATCGATGGGGAGTCCTCGATACTTAGTGAGGTAAAAACCTATCATAGTAATGAAAAAAATAGTGACAGCTGCGATGTAAATACTAATGAACATCTTATCACAACAGGAATATAATTTCCTCTATCAAAGAAGGAATGAAGACTCGATGACTGATGAATTTATAGCAATTTTTTCTATCGATATTCGCGATAAATGAATATTAGTATCAGAATAATCAACTCTCGAATTTATCTTTAAACAAAATCTTCTTACCATATCACATACTACGGATTTTCTACCTTTACCTGGAAGAAGACCTTTAAAATTCCTGCAGAAGTATTTCGTTGTAAGGAGTTATAGCTTTGCTAGAAAACGATTTGATCAAGCAGGAGATAAAGGGAACTGTGTTGAATCCACTACCAGTGGCTTTGGTTGGAACAAAAATCAAAGGAAAACCTAATTTCCTCGTTATTGGATATATTTCTCCTTTTAATTTTGGCCGACACATTTTCTTCAGTATGTACAAGAAACGATTCTCTAGAAAAGGTATCTATGAAAATAAAACATTTAGCGTAAATATTCCATCCGTAGATCTTCTAGCTGAGACAAACATATGTGGAACCAAATCTGGTAGGAAATTCGACAAATCATCCGTTTTTGAAGTGTTTTATGGAGAATTAAAGACTGCTCCGATGATTCAACGGTGTCGTCTAAATATGGAGTGTGAAGTGGTTGAAATTCTAGATTATGACCAAAATGAAGGGATTATTGGTAAAGTTATCAAATCTTACGCGAATCCTGACTGTTTAACTCATAATAAACTTGATTTACGGAAGGTCGATCCAATTCTCTGGGCGACTGGAGGCGATTTTAATTACTACACCTTAGGAAAACGATTAATTGTTCCTGAATCGTAATAGTCAAATTATTTCATCCATAAAAGATATCTTCAGTTTTATTCAGACAATATAAAATAAAAATTCTCTCTTGCAAGAGTGGTTTTATGAAATATTGAAACTAAAGTTTAATATAAAGAGTGGTATGAATACACTGAAAATGGTTTTCAGCACTCGTCAAATTGCTGTAACGATCGCTTTCGGCTTAGCACTAGTATTTGAGCTTTCGTGCGCTTTGTTGATATTAAAAAGAGACTCTAAAAACTACAGTAATCGTTTTACTAGTGTAGCATATTTATGTTTATCAGTAGCTTTAGGCTTAAGTGTCAGTTATGTTATCATTACCGACGAAACGATTGTAACATTATTACAGCGGCTTGCAAACTCACTTAACGTAATTACGGCAATTTTCCTCTTTTTAGCAGCGATGTATATTTCAGAGGGCTATGAATCGTTTAAATCGTATCGAATGGTCATTGTTGTGTTTGATTTATTTATGAGTCTTTTTCTGCTAATTACACCAGGGATCACAGTAGTATCTGTAAATGAATTACCAGGAAGTGAGCAGCTTATCAAGTGGGATATTCTTTTTTTCCTTGAAGCTACAATCCCTCTTTATTTCACATTAGCTTTAGCGTGTTATTACTACCTTAAAGTGAGAACCGATTTATCTGATGACTCCCCAGTTAAACGTGTGTGTACTTTGATATTGATCGGAACAGTCTTACTTGGTGTATCGCATTTTCTTTTAGTTCTCCCATTATTCATCAGATCACTAATCATTGATTACAATTCGATACCATTAACCATAGTTGGCGCCATAGGGGTCTTAATTTCTTCTTTATTCATTACTCAGGGATATAGAACAAAAATTAAAGATTAATAAAACAAACTAATAATTGGAAGAAATCACTTTATTCTCTACCTAGAAGAGCTCGCATACGTTCCTCTCTTGGAGAAGGCAGTTTTCTTTTAAATTCTAACAATCTTTGAATTGGAGTCATGGTGAAAACCATCAAATTCTGCTTCATTGATGGTTCTCCATGTTTAGCTTCATATTCCTCTTCAAGTATCTTTTTTTTGCGTTCAAATTCTTTAAAAAGATCCTGTAGTAATTTTAAGGAATCATCTGAAAAAATGAACATATTGAAAGGTGAACAGCACGTCAGGATGAATTCCTTATCAAAATCGAGATTTGAAGAGGAAAGTTGCTTCTCAAACTGATTAATATTCTTTGCTAGAAGATCGAGTGAAGCTTTTGAGATAAAATATTTAGCTCGCTCAAAGAGTATAAGTTTTTGAAACAGATTAATACGTTGCTCGGGATCATCGACATTTAATAAGGCTGTTGTGTCAAATGGTTGGAATAATTGACGAACACTGGGAATAAGCTTATAAAACTTAGCCTTTATTGAACCACGGACTTTTTCTTCTTTTGATTCACAAATAAGACCAACTTTTAACAGGTTCTGAATATGACGATGCAGAGCTGGCTTACTTTTTTCAAGCAATTTGCTTAAATCAGTAAGATTGAGTTCTCCATAGATACTCAAAAGAAAGAAAAAAAATCTCAAGGCGTATTTTGCTTTTGAAGATTTCTTCAAGAGGAATCTCTAAGAGATAGTCTATATCAAGACCGAATTCAATAGATTTAGTTTTCTCCTCTGATGTCATGAAAATGACTCTCTGTGATTAAATGGGAAACAAATTTTCATTTTTTTTCGTATTAATATCTGATTGAGGTTTTTGGGGTTAAATTCTGGTTACTTTTCTCCCTTTTTATCTTGAAAATATGTTAGTTCGTACATGTTAACGTTCCTATAAAAGTTATTACCTTTAACATAATCCTTATATAAAATATATGGAACGTTCCAATTAGTGACAATTATTCAAACGATTCGATGAAACGGATTTTTATGGAACGAATGTGTTTAAAATGATGAATTTATTTGAAGATGAATCATTCCTTCACAATAAGAGAAATCCCAAGAAACAGTTTTCTCAAATTGCGAAAAATGATGTATCCTTAGCCAATTTCTTTTCAAAGATAAAAAAGGAATTACAAGCAAGAAAGAAGAGGAAAGGAGGTTTTGAGGAAGTCTCTGAGGTAGCTTTTGTTAGTTCAGCCAGCATACGAGAATTAAGAAAAAAATTTATGACTTCTAATGAAAAAACACTTTTTGGTACAGCTATTATTCAGAATGGAACTATAAAATTTATCGATT
The DNA here is from genome assembly GCA_030589605.1 of Candidatus Hodarchaeota archaeon. GTDB lineage: Archaea > Asgardarchaeota > Heimdallarchaeia > Hodarchaeales > Hodarchaeaceae > Hodarchaeum. The sequence continues at coordinate 6,181 of JAUUVJ010000140.1, forward strand.
CAAATTTAACCAAAATCTTAGGCTATTCCAGTGAAGAAATGATTAAATCTCAGTTTATAAAGTATATCCCTCATAATTATCTTCCTGATTTAGCTTACGTCTATAAAAGATGGATATCAGGAAAAGAGGTTCCATCTGCCTTTATGACAAAGTTAAAAACCAATGTCGGTATTCTATTAGATGTAGAAATAAGTGTAACAAAAATCAATTTTGAGGATAAACCTGCAGATCTTGTAATAGTTCGGGATATCTCTGAACAATTACGTATTTATGCTGCTTTAAAGAGCTCCGAAGAGAAATATCGAAAATTAGTAGAATTGGCAAACGATGGTATTATGATTATTCAGGACACTTTACTAAAGTATGTCAATCCAAGTTTAGCAAAAATGATAGGGTATAACCTCGATGAAATTCTTGAAATGCCATTTATGGAATTTGTTCCTTATAATGTTTTACCTGAAGTAGTAGACTATTATATGGGATTTTCTGATTGCAAAAATATCCCACAAATCTATAATACAGAATTAGAAAGAAAAGATGGCAAAATCATTGATGTTGAGCTGAATACAGCACGAATTACTTATCAAGAGAAGCCTTCGATATTGATTGTAGTTCGAGACATTACAGAGAGAAAACAAGCTAAAGCGAAGCTTTATCAGGTTAAACTTGAAGAAGAACGTTATCATGCCATGTTAAGTCATTTTATCAACAACTATCTTCAAAAAATTGTCAATCAGTTGGATTTACTGTCTTTTGTTCACAAAAACGGTCAGACTCTGGATGAAGAAGCAATTAACCAGATTGGAAAAATAGCATTATGTGCTTCAAAAACAATCGAAGATGTAAACACTATTTTTGAGGTCCTACAATCACCATTTGATCAACAATCACAAAAAAAAGAATTAAATCTTCTTTTGGTTCTTGATGAGGTTTTATCTTGTTTACAGTTGTCTCATACATTTTCTTGTCCAGTACTTATCTACAAAAAGAATCTTAACATAGATTTGACAACTGGTAAGTACCTTAAACAGGTTTTTAGTGAGATTTTCTCATTTGTTTTAGACCCCAATAAAAACTCTCCAATCATTATTGAGGGATTTGAGGATAATTCCCATTTTAATGTGGTTATTCGAGATTCCAACTCTGAACCAATACCAATAGAGAGTTGCGCAAAATTATCAGGAAAAATTACAGATGAATGGGAATCTCAAGGCCATTACATCGGCCTTTCTCTTGCGTCAGTTATTATGCAACATTTTGGGGGCGAAATGAAGATAAAACCTTTAGAGAATAAAGGAAATGAGTTTCATCTTAGCTTTCCCTTAACATTGTGCCAAAAAAAGATGAAAAGGAAAATGGATTTTAATGTCGGAGAAAAGGTGAGAAAATGTGGAATGAAATGAATCAGAAACCCGAAGAAAAGAAGAAGAAGACAGAGAGGTTCACAAAACTACTTCAAAACGATACAAGAATAAATATCTTAATGTATCTTAGAATGAATGAACGATTAAGCCTGAGTCAATTGACTAAATTAGTCGGGAAAAGTAAATCAACTGTTCATCATCATATTCAAAGGATGATTCAGGGAGGAATAATTCAAGAAATTAGCGAAATTGAGCCTCAAAAGACCCATCATAAACAGATTGAACAAAAATATTATGAGCTAGCCGCTCTCAAGTATCCATCTCATAGTTTCGAACATATCCGTGATTTACCAGAAGATAAACAAACCGAGGCATTTTTAGCTACAACTAAAATCAGTAAAAATGTACTTTTCTATCTAAACCAAATTCTTGATTTGTTGAATAATTACCTAGACACTATGGAAGAAATAATTGAGGAAAGTGAAGGGAAATTACCTCCTAAAGAATTACAAGAAATGTGGGAAGGAACTTCAGAAAGCTGTCCCGTCTTTACTGAACATCCAGTTAAATTTAAAGAAATTTATTATTATGCAACTCAAGTCAATGAAAAAGTTTATCGAAAATTTATCGAGCAATCAATTGAGATGCAATCAAGAATCAGAGAATATAGAGAGCAGGATGAGGAAAATTCAGGATCTACCAAAAATCCTTATTTCATTTACCACATTTCTGCTCCATTAGGAAAACCTTTTGTTTTTGATTCAAAAGAGGGTCTATAAGCCGAATTTAGGGTTCCCCATTTTTATCCTAGGAAGTTCCTTATTTAGTCGATTGCTGTATTCGGTTTCAAATAGTTTGAATGTATATCTGCTCGCACCAAAGTGTGCTTGATACCCTGATCCTGATAAAAAGATATCAATCAATCAGAAAAATATCAATAAAATAATTTTTAGAAAAAAGAGAGTAAAAAAGAAAATAGAAGGAGTAAATCATTCAATTTTAGATTTATTTAATTCTCGTGAACACAATAGATCAAACAGTGATTTCTATGCTTAGTTTACGCACCAATTCCTTGTAACGGTTTCGTACAGCCACTTCAATCTGTAATTCGAGATACACCTAAATTGTCAAAATGTTTATCGAAACTGTAAATCTCGGAAATTTTTTCACGATTCATCACTAATTTTGCTAAAGAATCGTTAATCCCAACTTGATACCGTTTTGCGAGTACAGCAGCCCCCTGATAATCAGCTTTGGTTACATCACACACTTCGAATGAGTCTTTCATTAAAAGATCGGTAACAAAACTTGACACTTCATTAAACGAGCACCGCGCTTCTAAAATATTTGCTATCTCAGATAAATGAACGACACTAGTAAGAACTCTTTCTCCCTTGTTTATACGTAACAAAATCTGTTTGGCATTAGACTTCATTCGAGCAAGATTTGAGGGTAAGTCCTGGATAGGTTCGAGAATGGCATAAAGTATTGTTGAAGCATCAATGAAGCGTTTTTTCATCATTTTCTATCACTTAACAGATAATTTTTTAACTGATGATAATCAGAATAGATTTCAGGGGAAATATCAAGTTTTAAAAAATCAATATATCTTGATAAATCAGGATCATCTTTAGG
>JAUUVJ010000163.1 GCA_030589605.1 Candidatus Hodarchaeota archaeon
GGAATGAAAATAGTACATTGAACTCTCCCAGAATAATTGTCAAAGCTATAAAGGTAATTGCTCCAATAGAAGTACGAAATGCATTTATTTGTGAAGGGGAAACAATTTTTTCCACCTTTCGGTACATCCCATTAGAAATTACAAAAGTTAGTACTGCTAGTAATGCTAAAATTTCCCCAGGCAACAGTGTATCACATCTATAATTCATCAGTCACATTTTATCTTTGAAGAATTACGATGAATCGTGAATTGAGATAAGCGATAAAAATGATGCTTTTCACTAGATCAATTGAGCAAAAAAATTCTGGAATAGAGATTTTTCAATCTTAATAGCATTACCCTCACAATTAAGTTCACACGCTTTACAATCAAGACATGAAAGAGGTAAGATTAATCTTGCTTTTTTTGCTTGTTCATCAAATTCAAAACACCCCGTAGGACACACTTCAAGACAAAGCTGGCAGCCAACACAAAGTTTCTCATTTAAATGTATAACCATAATTAGAACTCCAACTAACCTATCAATGGTGCAATAATCACTATTAAAACAATAATTACTGAAGATAAAGCGAGTAGTATCAAATCTTTTTCGAAAAAATCCATTCCAACAATGGGAGTGAATCCATCGAAATCCGTACTTATTACTGTGCTATACAGAAAAAGGGTTCCTATACCTAAGATAAAGTCGAGAGTTGTCTCATTAAAGAAAATAAAGGAGCACAATGGGACAAAAGGGATTGAAATTAACAATCCTTTTAAAAAACCAGATCTAAAAGGTATTCTTGAATATGTAATACCATATAACAAACCGAAAACCCAAATATAAACGAATAGGAACAATACATTTGGTAAAAGCCATTCAGACCATGGTCTAAGGAACCCAATAGGATTGGCTAGAATATTTATCAGTAGAACCAATGGAAGAAGAATTAGTGTTATAAAAACATTATGTGAGATCGTATTTTCAATTCGCTTTTGAACAGGAAACCTTACTTGAGAGATTGCTGGATTTTTTTTACAGTTATTCGATAAATATTCTCCGATATCATTAATATCGATTGGACCAAATTTGGCATCCCAGCCTTCTTGTTTTAATTTCATATGATCAATACCAGCTGCGGAAAGTTGAGGAAGAATTAACCTGCTATGAGATACGGATTTTGATAAATTAGACTTTGTAATTTGAGATATTACTTTCTCAGCTGTAAAATTTCTTCCCGCAGCAGAACACCAAACATTCACTCCTTTTGTATCAACTACCAATAACCAAGCTATAATGGCTTGCTTTTTCAAAGAAGCAGTTACTCTTTTATACGTTACAAAGTAGTTGGAGGTAATAAGGATTGGAGCTTCTTTTGAAGGATTTCCTATAGGATATAAACCAGGTTTAACATGGAAATTAAAACCTGGGAAAGCTAATCCTGCAATAGATATAGAAATCAATTCTTTTAAGGTGTTTAATAATTCCATAAAACCACATTTTGGATAGATCTAAGAGGAAAGATATTCCTAACAGACAATTTTAATACAATATTTTAGTCCTATTGTTTTCATGCAACAGCTATAACAATCAAATAAAAATGAGATTCTTTTGGTAAAACATAGTGAGTAATAATTTTTCACCTTTCTATGAGGACTTAATCGGCATAAAAGAAGCACGAAGTATTATTGAGTATTTTAAAAAACCGTGATCGTAGAAATGGAATGTAATTTCTAAGGTCGGGGATAGATACTTTTATTTATGATGTAACAAAATGAATAGTATCAATAAAATTGACTTCATATAATTGAGGAAAAATAAATGAAACCAAGTTCATCAACAGTATTAGTAGCTACTACATCTTTTATTCCAGAATATAAGATTGAACGATACTTAGGGGTAGCTTTTGGAGCTACAGTCAGAAGTAGAGGAGTAGGTGGGGATTGTATGGCAGGATGTTCATCTACATGCGGTGGTGAAGTGGCAGCCTATACTCAAATGTCTATAGATGCGAGAAATCAAGCAATTCAACGGATGATTACTGACGCGGTTAGGTTAGGCGCCAATGCCGTAATAGCCCTCAAATTTGATAGCGATCAAATTGGACAAGGAGGAAACAACTCCACAGTTGCTTATGGAACAGCAGTATACATCGTACCTTCACATTAAAAATTTAAACACTCCAGTTGCCCATCACTTGATAACTGGTGAAAAAAATTATATTTTTAAGATTTAAAAGCTTGATAAAACGTTGGCAATTATCTTGGAAATTTAACTTTGCTCACCACCCTCTTTGTGACCGATTTAAAGACCATGTATGGCACATACCATTTGGTATTATTGTATGTCAAGGATGTTTTTTAGTAATGTTTGGAGTAGCTCTTGGTATTACTTCATTTTTTATTCTTAACCCAAGCTTAGCACTATTTGAATGGTTTCTTTTGGCTCTTTTCTGTATAAGTCTTCCATTAATGGTAGAACTTCTTAAAATCGAGAATCGAAAGATTAAACATCTAATCAGATTAGTAACAGGTTTTGGATTAGCAGGTTTAGTTTGGGTTGTGTTTACCGCAGAACTTGATGGAAAAATCATCGGGATTGTGATTGGTACAATAGGATATATTCTTTTTATAAAAACTCGAAAGAAAAAACAAGAGACTGATATTTGTGAAGGTTGTCCTTCCTTATCTAGTGTAGAGATATGTGAGGGTCTTTCACAAAAAGCAATTGCAATGCAGAAATATTCTGAATATTTAACAAAAATACATGAAAAATCATTGAGAAAAAAATATACATAACCAAAAACTTTTCTAAGAATTAAGGGGATCAGACAAAATATCTCCTAAGAGCAATTAAACTATTCAGGATGGAAAGGAGAAGATACAAATGATACCAATTTCTCAACAAATGGATCAGATACATAAGAAATCACGAAATAAAGATTTAAGCCCATTTTTAATCAAAAAAAAGTTCAATATCCTTTTAATCATAGCTCTTGTTGTACTTCCATGTCTTATTGTTGGTCTGATAATACTATTGGCTATTTTTATTGAACAGGAATTAACATTGTTGATATTGTTTATCGGAGGAGTTATTTCATGTATTTTTGGTTTAATACTTGCGAATTTAATATACTCACGATTGAAGAGATTTCTAATATCTGGATCCATCTTTGATGACATTGCCAGAATAATTGAAACTCTTGGCATTAGAATCCAGATGTTAATTTTTCCTACCATTATTCTGTTTTTTATTTTCTCAATTGTTACTGGTGGATTAGAATCGGAGGGAAATACAAGCCTGATATCCCAAATATTGATACTTATTGGAATTGCACTCCCTTTCATAGCTATCCTTCTACTTCTCAACAATTGTGTGAATTATGTGAATTCATTCAATAATAGAATAATGTCTTTAGATGATATTATACCAGAAGAAAAATTCAGACTATCTATTAAGGATTGGGGAAAATCACTAGGATTTAATGATGTAAAAGTTAGATTTGCAGGAATTTCTCCAAATTATTTTGGAAATGTTGTCATTGGAACAAAGAAAAACGGAATTGTGTATTTAGTGTTCTCAAAAATAGCTAATTTTCAATCAGAACCAAAACAAAGGGAAATTTTCTGTGTACGTGAGTTATGTAGAATAATGATTGAGAAACGATGGCAATATTATTTAGTGAATATGATACATAACTTACTATTCGTGTTGTATTTAAGTTTAATTGGAATTCTAGTTTTTGATATTTCATCAAAATCTAATCTTATACTTATTTCTAATGTACCAAGTTTTTTTATTTTGGTGTTGATTTTTATCTTCTCTGATCTATTATTCAAAGTGTATCTAAATTCTTTTGACCTTTTATTAGAGTTAAGAGCGGATCAAAAAGTTGTCAGTGTAATGAAAGAGAAATATCATTCAGATGAGATCCGACGTTGCTTAAGACTTACTGCGTATGTTGAACCATTAATCTCAAATAATCAAGGGTTCATTTTTCGAAGAGATGCACTTCTAGATGAACAGCATAAGAAAAAAATAAACTGGGATGACCTGTAGGTAAAGATCAATGTTTTTTATAGATAAATAGTGTTAAATGACCACCCAAGTAGCTTTTTTGTTCTATAATGGATCCGTGATAAGAGAGTAACAAAGAAGTTATATCATGGATAGGGTGTTTCGGAACTTTTACCAATATTGATGCAATTAAAAATGCAGGAGCTCTTATTATATTAAAGAAAATTCGTTTAAAAACATTTTTAGGTGTTGATTCTGTAGCTAGAATTAATAATCCATCAAATTTAAGACTGAAGATTAATTCAGTAAGAGCTTTTTGTACTTCCTTATGAGTTAATTCTGATAGTACAAGAAATGAAGTAATGATATCAAATGACTCCTCTTTGATTGGTAGATCTGTTAAAGACGCTCTAATCAAATTAAATGGGGTTTTTCTCTTTATAGAGTTTCTTATCGCTTGATTTAGCATCTTCTCTGAAATATCAAGTCCACAGGGTTTAGTCCACTTTAAATCAGCTATTTGTAAAAACTTCCCTGTTCCACAACCAACATCAAGAACTAGTTGATTTTCTTTAAGATAATGATCATTTATATGTTTGTAGATCCTACCCCGACGACCTAGGGTCAAAAAATTGATCAACACTTCATATTTACTTGGAGCTTTTGATTCAGCTAAAGCCATTAATATTGTTGCCATTATTCTTGCCACTTGATGATAAACTGATCTAATAAAAAAAATATTTGTAAGCTAGATATAAAAAAGATTGTAGAGAAGTTGAAAGATAAAACTAAGTGTCAAATTGAATAAAAAAAGAATTCAAAGCAAACCAACCTTTTCATTGAATTGTATAATCAATTCGTCAATTTTCGGAGTCAAAGAGTGAATATTTCCCCAAAAATTATCATAATCATACCATTGGCGATTCAATTCTTCTAGTTTTTTCCCTTGTTGTTCAATCCATGTATAATATTTTAAATTGTGAATTCTCTTTTTTTCAGTATAACGAAGTTCAATCAAACTATCTGTTTTTATTTCCCTGAGTGAACGATGATAATCAACCGCTGCATTGCGATTAGTGTATTTTCCGAATTCAGCTCTCAATTCTCTTAATCGTGATTGATACATTTGCTCAGTAGAATCTGTAAAAACGGTTAAAATAACATCATTACTGGTCATTTCATAATATTTTGCCATTTTAATTGCCATTAGAGTATTAGCAATACTTGAAATTCCTAAGAGAGGTAATTGATTTATTGTTTCCTCATTTATTCCTTGTTCTCTTAAATATTTATGACCTGATTGCTCATTGAATAAGCGCAATAGGTTCATACAATTTTGATCATCAATAGCAATAACAAGGTCAGTATTTTTAACATTATGAATCCATGGGATGTGTTTATCACCAATACCTTCTATCCTATGGTAACCGTAACCATTATTGAACATTGTTGGGCATTGAAGAGATTCCCCCGCTGCAATCATACTTCTTGGGAAGTGTTTTTTCAATAGATCTCCACAACCTAGTGTTCCTGCCGAACCAGTAGTTAGACAAACCCCTTGATACTTCCCACCATTGAGTTCTTTATCAAGAACTTCTTTCATTGCATTTCCAGTCACTTCAAAATGCCATAAATGATTACCAAATTCATCAAATTGATTGAACGTAACAATAGCATTCTTTCCACGCTCTGCTTGTAACTCCCAACATTTATCAAAAATCTCTTTAACATTGCTTTCCCCTCCTGGAGTTTTAATAATTTCCCCACTCACAGTTTTTAGCCATTCATACCTTTCTTTACTCATCTCTTTTGGTAGTATTGCTATTGAATCACAAGCTAATAATGCAGAATCAAAAGCTCCACCACGACAATAATTTCCTGTTGATGGCCAAACAGCTTTTTGGGTAACTGGATTAAATTGACCTGTAACGAGTCGTGGTATTAAGCATCCAAATGCTGCTCCAACTTTGTGAACACCTGTTGGAAACCATTTACCTACTAAAGCTAGTATTCTGGCTTCAACCCCTGTTAATTCAGGAGGGAGCTCAATGTAGTTAGGAATACCTTGAAAATTACCACCATGATCAATTGGTTCATTTTTCCAACAGATTCTGAATAAATTACGTGGAGCTACCGCCCATAAACTTAAATCTCGTAATTCATCTTTCACATTTTGAGGTACTAACTTTTGAGGATTTTTCTGCTGCTCAAAGGTTGGTATAATGATGTTTCGTTCTCTTGCTCTATTTATTGCCTGCTCAAGAACTTTTTCATTCAATGTTAAATCGATCATGATTTTACCAGCTTTTCATGTTTTAGTTTCATAGACAGATTTTTTTATCCTGAAATAAGCACAAATTCTATTCCTTTTTAGTTATACCGTGACTTCTTAATTAATTAGATTTATTAAACCTTAAATAGATATTAAAGTGTTTCAAACAAAGTGGTAAACTTAATGTCAAAAAGGTTATTCGAGCGATTTATTGTTTCATTTAGGCAAAAAAAGGTGTCAAACATAGATAATATTCTTTGATTTTTAATATATCATTATAGGTTGAATATAGTTTTTTGATTAAGATCAAATTCCAACTATCTTAAGAGGATTGATGAAATTATGGAATTAAAACCAATAGGTTTTGTGAAAACACCCATAAGTGATACAAAAGATTGGAATTGGGGCGAAGTGCATTCAGAAATCGTAATAGATGTATCCTTAGCCCCTGGGTTAAAAGGATTAGAAGATTTTTCTCATCTCATTGTTATATTCTATATGCATAAAACTACAGTAAATTTGGAGAAAAACTTAGTTCGACATCCAAGAGAAAGTACAGATTTCCCTTTTATAGGGATTTTTGCTCAACGAGCTAAACATCGTCCAAATCCTATTGGAATTACAACGGTACCGATAATATCAGTACAAAATAATATAATAACAGTCGAACGATTAGATGCTATTGATGGTACTCCGATTTTAGATATTAAACCATATTTTCCGATTTTTGACCGAGTTGATGCAAAAACTCCAAAGTGGGTCGATGAACTCATGAAAGGCTATTTTTAATTATTTTTTCAGGGAATATTCAATTATTGATTTCTATGGTATCTATAAAGATCAATGAGCCATTCCCATCTAAACAATAGTTTGATCATTGAGAATTATTTTATCAGGAATTACTTTATAATTTACTAAAGCAACTCCAACAGCGCATAGAATTCCCCCTATAAGTGTAAATATAGAAAATTCATTCAAAAATATCCAAGCGATAAGTAATGAAACTAATGGTATTAAGAATTGAATATTTCCTGCTTTTATAGGACCATACTTTTGCACTAACTGTAAATATAAGGTAAAAGCGATGGCAGCAGCTCCAAATCCGATAATCAAGAGCCCCCATATACTTTCTAGAGTATAACTTTCAAGCGAAGGAAGTTGGTCTCCTATGACAAAGGAAATTCCAAAGAGACGCCCTGCAGCGAATAATAAATTAAGTGTTGTAACCTCTTCTGACCCTGTATCCTGAAAAAAGCGTTTTAAAGTTAGAGAATATCCAGCCCAACCAACTCCTGAAAGAAAACCTAGAAAATTTCCAATTATAAAATCTGATAGTGTAGTGATTTCTATTGATCCTAAAAAAACAATCATAATCCCAATAGAGGATATTATAAAACCAATTGTTTTATTTGGGGAATAATTTTCATCATCAAATAGTATTGGTGCAAATAAATAAATAATACATGGATTAAAATTGAGTAGTACTGAACTACTACTTCCGAGAATGTAATATACAGAAAAATTCTGACCAATGATCAATAAAACTAACCAAGACGCACTAAATAGAATTAATTTTGGGTTTTTCCACAATATTTGTTTTAAAGATGTCAATTTACCCTGTTGAAATAGAAGAAGAAAAAATAAAGCAATAAATCCAAGAAAATAACGTAGAAATCCAAAATAAAACCCTGGAAAAGCACCCGTTGTTCCAACCCATAATTTAGATATAATTGGAGGAGTAGACCAAAAAAGAACAATAATACTTGACTTTGAAACAAAATTCATATCAATTTTATTCATCAATGAACCAACTTTCTATCAAAGATCTATGAAAATACTCTTCAGAAGCTAATTATAAAGTGAAACAACGATTTATATTCCATTCTTTATTCTTTTTCATTAGCGAGACAAACTAATTTGCTCAATAAATATCAATATATCTTTAAAACTTGAAGTACTAAAGATTATGCCCTTTAAATAATTAGATTAAGAAAATATAAAAAGATTAAGATCACC
>JAUUVJ010000093.1 GCA_030589605.1 Candidatus Hodarchaeota archaeon
ATGAAAATAAGTTTAAAAGAACGCTCGTTATTAACGCTAAGAGATCTCTCTACAGAAGAAATTCGCTTTCTAATAAAAGAAGCTATAGAATTTAAACAGAATAAAGAGAAATATATCCAAATGGAACCTTTAAAGGGAAAAACTTTGGGTATGATATTCCAAAAAAGGTCGACCCGTACTCGCGTTTCAACAGAAACAGCAATGTTTGAATTAGGAGGACATGCTTTATTTTTGGGTAAGGATGATATTCAATTAGGTGAAAATGAATCATTATCCGATACCGCAAAAGTATTAGGAAGAATGGTCTCTGGAGTTTTAGCACGAGTTTTTGCACACGAAGACGTGGTAACATTAGCAAAATATTCTGGAATTCCAGTTATTAATGCTCTTTCAGATCAATATCATCCCCTTCAGGGATTAGCAGATGTTATGACAATAGAGGAACATTTAGGAAAACTTGAGGGAATAAAAATTGCATGGATAGGAGATGGTAACAATGTATGCCACTCTTTAATGATTGCAACAATAAAATTAGGGATGCAGATGTCTATCGCAGCACCAGAAGGATATGAACCTGATTCTGAAATTCTGGACTATTGTCAGAAAAATAGTTCTTATCCAGATCAAATAAAAGTGATAAATGATCCTATTGAAGCTACAACTGGAGCAAATGTTGTTGTTACGGACACTTTCGTTTCTATGGGCGAAGAATCTAAGAAACAAGAGAAATTACTCAAATTTAAAGGGTATCAAGTTACTAATGAGTTAGTAAAACATGCAGCTAATGATTTCATCTTTCTGCATTGTCTTCCAAGACATAAAGAAGAAGTTACGGATGACGTAATATATGGTAATCACTCAGTAGTGTTTGATGAAGCAGAAAATCGTTTACATACAGTTGCAGCAGTTTTGAAGCATCTATTATAGATATTATATTGATTCATTAGAAATTTACTGAATACATAAAGAGAGAATATATAAATGAAATTAGCTAATAAAAGTATAAAACTTGTAAAAAAAAGAAGAAAGAGGCTCTATTCGTGGTTGTAACACCGATATGTAATTTTTGTGCTAAAACAGGCGTTTTATGTAAAAAATGCAAACAAAAACTTCGAGAGGGAAAGATTACTGAAGTAGAAGTCACAGTTTCCAAAGCATTCGCAAAAGCTGAACAGAAATACCCTAAATTATTACAAAATGTAACTTTAGATCGTGCTCATAGCTTAGATAATTCCATTGTGCTTTTAACTCGAAATGGTAAAAATTTAATAGAGAATGAAGAATTAAAATATACTATTGAGACAGAAATTAGGAAACCTATTGAAATTGTGGAAAGAAAAGCTGATACTAGAAAAACTTTTGCAGAGTTTTTCGCTCCTCTTGATATAGTGGAAATCGATCAGATTTTCGTTCCACCAGAGGGAGATGTTGAATTAAAAATTACTTTGAAAGGAGATCCTGAACTACTTCGTTTTCCATTGGATCAGTTGAAACAAATTGCAGAATTAATCTCTAAAAATCCTGTACGTCTAGAACTTATAGCATAATTAAATTAAATTATCCAAATAAGGTTAATATTCCTCCAAGCGAGATATTAAAGATAAGTAGAGTACCTTGAAGTATACATAATACACCAATTGTAACTGAAATAAAGGGGGATGAAAGAAAATCAGCAATTAGGAGATAAAGATCCTCGAACATTCTAATCGCTCCATATATTATGAAAAAGATAATGATGAATACGACAGACATGAATTTTATTGATTCAGCTCCAAAAAATACTAATAAACCTGATCCGATCAAACCAATTGCCAGAGAGAGGACAGCTCCAAACTTAAAGTCTTTAATTGGACGTAAAATTAAAACAAAGCCGAGAATGGCTAAACAACCAATTGTTATTACATCAAACGTAGAATAAGATTGATCAGGTGATTTAGAGATTAAATAAAATCCAGCTCCAATAGTAATGATTGCAATAATGCCTACAGGGAACCCTATGATAGCTAACTTATTGATAATGCCAGATATATCATCTGAACTTACCCCAGCCATTCGTACTACTAACCATGATGCAGCTAAAACTCCACCAACGATCAGAGTTATTGACTTCCAATCAACAAGAATTGGTAATACTAAATCGAGAACCACATACATACTATCCTATTTTTTCCTCTGAGCAAATACAAAGATTAACTTACATTTCAGAATATTGTGCATTTTTGTTTTTAACATTAGCTTTTCAGTACTTCATTTTGGACCAATAGAATTCAGGAATTTAAATAAATTTGTTCCCTTGATCTACTGAGAAAATCCTCTATTTATTATCCTCCGATCAGGAAATATAGCAAACTAAAGCTGTTGCCATCCCATAAATAGTAAAGATAGAATTATATTAAGTCCTAGTATTCCTAAAGCAAAGTATCTTATCCAAGGAAGATATTTTTCAAATTTAGGACCAAGAAATGCAGTCAATAGCTTATCTCCATCTAAGAAAGGAATAGGTAACAAATTCATAATTGCAAACATGAGATTAATCATAAATACATATAGAACGGTATAGAATAACCAATGTGGAATTAAATTTAAGAGAAGAATATCTGATGATATACGTGATGGATAATAATTCATAGTTCTTATTCCAATAAACCCTTTACTCGCATTATCTTCACGGGGAACAGTTATTAAAGAAATAGGTGATATTGCGTTTGCGAAATGAAATGTTACGTTTTGAAAAGGATATACAGAGGAAGCTGAATATTCATGGAAATCAGTTAAATTTGAAATTGTTTGATAGCCCGTTGATGAGTTTATTCCAATAATTGCATATCCTGATTTCATACCAGCTTGAGATGCAGGATTTTCTGGTATAGCTTCTATGATTAATGCTCCAGCGGGGTCATTATGATAAAGGGGAGAAATTACCAAAGCTCCACCTGAATCGTAATTATAAAAGGGTGACGTTGCAAAGGGTAGTACCGTGGGGAGAATGAAAATTGATATCGTAATTGCTGCTACAAACATATTCGCTAATGCTCCAGCTGCCATAATACGAACTTTTGTTCGTCGTGATTTTGATTGAAAACTCTTTTCATCAGGTTCAACGAATGCTCCAAAAAATGCAAGGAATACAAAGATACCAGTGCTCTTCAAGTCAACACCTTCAACTCTAGCAGCAATTCCATGAGCAAATTCATGAAAGATAGCGCCAATCATCACTGCCACAAGAAAGTAAGGAAGAGTTTGAAAAGAAACCGTTATACCTGGTATTACAGGAGTCACTGCGATGGGGCCACTCGTTCCTTCTGGAGTAGGTAGGAAAAATAAAGGTAAATTAATTGTAAAGATAGCAAGACCGACAATAAGAATTCATAATCCAGAAATGACCCCAATATCCCAAATAAATTTCCAAATCAATTGTCCTCTTTTTGCTAGTCTGTCAATTATGTTATTCAACTTTTTTGTACGGTAGAACGCATATCCCAGACCAATTTCTGGATTTTTGACCTCGAACCAATGAAATCGGGTAATAGCACTTAAAGAAAGCCAAGAAAAACCTATAATAATTAGGAATGTAAGTGGTTCCATCTCTTATCTTTTCTCCTGCTGAAATAATGCTACTTCTATTTGAATGACGACAACCACGAATAACCTTAATATATGTCTCTTTGTGAAAATTAAAGGAAGAATCCGATGACGGCTCTAGCCCTCCTGATAAAATTGAAAAAAAGTTTCTTTTTAATTTCATGTGATGAAGATCTTGAGTACGGAGGTTTCCTTCCTTTTTACTGAAAATAAATATTCAAAAAGCATTTTAATCTTCTTTCCTTAATTTACTGCTGCTTATTAAGCTACCATCATCACGAATGACGCGAGGAACGACAATAATTGTTAATTTTTCTTTATTTTGTTCTTTACGTAATTTATTGATCGCAATCGCTCCCAATATCGTCTCTTGGGATACAACAAGAGCAGATAACGATGCATCGCTAGCTAAATTCCTATCCATGTCAATATTACTAATATCTGAGATGGTTATTGGAGTTTTACGATGGAAAAAGTAATTCTCAACATTTTTACGTCGTGTATCATAACTTTCTATTTTATGATGAAGTGTTTTTCGCTTCTGATTTAGATAGCCTGATGTAATTAACCCAATATGGATAGATTGACCGTAATGCGCAGCTGTATCAAGGAATAGTCTGTGGCCTTCATGTAATCTATCAAATGTTCCACCTAAACCAATAGTTTTGAGTTGTTTCAACAATAAGCTTCCATAATGGATTCTGATGGCTAAGTCTCTTATATATTTCTTTTAAAAGAAATTTGATATGAAATATTAGATTTCAAATTTCAATCGAATCGTGTTATAATTTCTGAAATTAAACCTGAATGGTTAATTTGTACAAAATATATTATAGAATTATTGTTCTTCTAATTCTAAGGTTCGAAAGATTTTTGTAGTTATATAACATTGCATTAATTGCAGTGAAGGAATAGATTCTACTTTTCGAGGACCTGAGGATTTTAGATGAATCAAGGTGCAAACCTGTAGAGATATCCTGAGCGTTCATTCCAATAAGATTAGGAGACGGGCTCTCGCATGAGATTGGATGTGTCATCCTATACAATGAGCGTAAGGGTCAACCCTCCTGAGCAACAGGATACTTCGGATTGTTAATGCCCTACACAAGAGAACTAGACTGAATTGGGAATCCCCGTATATGTGGTCATTAGTGTTAGTGTTTAGGGCAACAGATCCATTTTTAGGATAATAGAAATTAGATTAAGAAAAAAAAAGCAGGTATCCTGCAAACCTGCATTGGAAAATTAGATTTATTCTGAAAATGTATACAAATCAATTTTTGCTGGTTTTTTTGTAATATCATGCTGTCTTGCACCAATGATGGTTTTTACTCCACGTTCATATGCAATATCTAGGAGTCTTTGTGTGATAATTCCATCAAAAATCACAACTTCAACATCATTAGTTTCTATGATTGTATTACGAAGTTCACTGATTGGTATCTTTTCTTTTAATGGCTTAAAATTCGCTCCAAGAAGAATGGCTTCTTGCTCCGAAATTTGAGTTATGTATTCCGAGAAATGTTCGGGAATTTTGCCTGTAATCGGTTGGGTTTTTTTGGATTGTACAATAATAGGAATTTCATTAGGTACAAAATCAGATTTGACTGCAACTTCTTCAGAATCAGAAACATCGTCTGGAGTGATATTCATTTCTTTCATTATTTGTTCTATTGGAATTTTTGTTCTTAAAGCTTTCAAAAGTTCCTTGCTTGATAGTTCTTCAACTTCTCGGTTTTGTGGTGCTCTAGCAACATAATCTAGGTCTGCGAGATGAATTAACTCACGGAGTATAAGATCTCCACCATGGTCACCATCTAAAAAGGCAGTTGTTACTTTTTTGCGGGTAAGTTCAACTACATCTGGTGGGACGTTAGTTCCTTGAACTGAAATGACATTGCGAAAGCCATGTTTTAAAAGATTGACAACATCTGCTCTTCCTTCTACGATTATAAGACTATCACTGTCTTGAATACCTGGACCAGCAGGAAGTCCCTCTTTTCCATACTTTTGAATTATACTGATCCGAGCTTCTTTTAAAACTTCTTCTAATACAGAAATTGAATCAGGTGCAACTTCATGATCCCAAGTTTTTAAGATTCGAGAAGCTCGGGTAATAATTTGCCTCCTTTTACTTTCTCTAACATCTTCTATCTTCTGAAGAACGATTTTCCCCACACAAGGTCCAATTCTATCAACAGTTTCCAAAGCAGCTGCCAGTAGAGCTGTTTCAACACGATCTAAAGAAGATGGTATAATAATTGTTCCAGTAGTCTTACGCTGCTTTTTTTGATATTGTAGTTTAACAGCAATTCTAGCTATTCTTGATGTTTTCTGTAATTCTCGGAGATCTAATCCCTCTCCGATTAATCCTTCAGTTTGGCCAAATAAAGCCCCTATTATGTCTGAGCGTTCAGCTACACCATTTATACTAAATTTTTCATGGATAAGGTATTTAACGGTACTAGTATCAATATCCTCTTCGTTTACCATTGTTTCACCTCCAATGGACGCAAGGTGAAACTGCATATTTCATTATAATTTACTTTGATCATAATAATTGCTTATTCAATATTAATAAAGATGTTTGTTAATTACTAAGGTAAGTAATAAAGTATAATTGTTATTAATCAGGTAATAATGATGATATGCCGTCTTACTTGCGTAAATTTTCTTATTTTTTATTATATTAAGACGTTAATCAATTATAATGTAATTGAAACCGTCTTTCGAAATTTTATCATCTATGAATAATATATTCACTTCAATATATTCATTATTTTATTTCTTAGTAAATTTGGGTTGCTTGCACCAAATTTAATATTGTCAAATTAACAAATAAAACCCTTTCCTGCAGGTTTTATTTGCTGTATTGCCGAATGAACATACAGGTTTGTCTAATTTAAATTATCCTATCAATATCTACAAAAAATGGATAATAAACGAAGCTGTAATAGACAGAGTAATTGTTTATTTAGTATAAACCTTATTTCTACTAGGTTTAAATCCGGTTTAAAAAGCATGAATGCTGTTTTAATACAATTCGGGAAATTTTCTTTTTCTTAATGCTAAAGCAATATCTGCCCCATCGATAGTCTTTTTATTAGCATAATTTGCAATTTCAATGGCTAACTTAGAGATTTCTATTCCATAATCCTCTAGTTCACTTCGTAATGCTGCTATAGCAGATTTAGAAACTCTTTGTGCTCCCGCTTTTCTTATAATTCTATCGATTGAGGAGTTTGGTATTTCCACCATTTGTTTTTCGCATCCAAGCAATGAAATAAATGATAGCTTCGTCGATCATCTTAAAAAGTTTCTTTATTACTTCAATTTGTGATAATGAGTATTTTGATAAAATCGGACTCTATTGGATCTTTATCGAATAAACAAAATGGAATTTGTTACAAATTTTAGTTCATTCAATAATCATTATTACTCTGAATACCTTTAAAATTCGGACTTAAATAGAGCTTAAATCAGAGGTTCATAGTCTTATTTTTCTAATGAATAAACTGAGTTGGAATATTATGGGCAAGCGACCAGCTTATTGCTATACTCGTATCGATAGACCAGCATACACACGGAAAAAATTTATTAAGGGTGGTCCTGAATCAAAAATCAGATCATTTGATTTTGGGTCTCCAGGTACCGATTTTCCTGTTGAATTGAGCCTTATTACCAAAGAAAGGTGCCAAATCTCCGACAATGCCCTTGAAGCAGCTCGTATTCATGTAAACCGTTTTCTAACCCGAAACTTAGGTCGTGAAAATTATCATTATCGTGTTTGTGTTTACCCTCATCACAAAATTCGTGAGAATAAAATGATGACTGGAGCAGGAGCTGATCGTATACAAAATGGTATGCGATTATCATTTGGAAAAATAATTGGAGTGGTTGCTCGAGTTTATGAAGGCGATCGCCTCCTGTTTATTCGTACTACTCCAGAGAATATTCAATTTGCAAAAGACGCGTTACGCCGTGGAAAAGCAAAATTCCCTAGGCCTTGTCGAATAATCATAACAAAAGGTCATGACTTAGTACAATAGCCTTCAATCTTCTTTTATAAGATTCTATTGCATTAGTTGGCAACATAAACCTGCTTTGAACATTAAATTTCGAAATAAAGACCAACTAAGATTCTTGATTTTTAAAAATTAAATAAGAAATAAGTAATATTACTTATGAATAATTGCTAAGTTGATCTTATTAACCAAATATAAATTCATATATTGAATTTCCAAAATGAAAAAGATATTACAATTACATTATCCGTGATGATACTGACCTAAACTGAATCTGAGCTCAAAACAGGACACCAAATGAGTTCGATAATGATGTACATGTACCTCACTGAGAATCATTTTTGGAAATTATTCTTAACCATAAAAAGAGATATTTTGAGTTTCCGGTGTCAGTAAGAAAGTTAATTGGTGCAATTGATTGCTAGAACTAAAGCAAGTTGTTATACTTCGGAAAGATTTGAAAATGTCCAAAGGTAAGGCTGCAGCGCAAGCTTCACATGCAGCGGTTGCAGCAGCCATAATATCTAAGCGAGAAAAACACAATGAATTTACAATTTGGTGGAGAACTGGTCAAAAAAAAGTTATACTAGGAGTGGATTCTGAATCAGAATTACTCGATATTGAAAAGCAACTTCGTGCAACTGGAGTTGTAGTTGTGAAAATTGATGATGCAGGTAGAACAGAGTTACCTCCTAATACAACAACAGCTCTAGGTATTGGACCTCACGCACAGAGAGATGTAGAGAAAATCACATTAGCATTAAAGTTATTCTGATTCTCAATAATTTACATTAAGTCCAAATAAGTGATGTATATGCGAGTTCTGAAGCAAGATTTAAAGAACAATCGTATAGTAGTACGTCCTGAAAATACTACAGATTTGTACATTCTTTCTAATATCATCAGTATTGGAGATCAAGTAATCGCAAAAACAAGTCGTAGGATCAGAAGATCTGGAAGTGAGGGGAGATCTGGTGATGAAAGCCAGAGGATTACGATATTAATTGGAATTGACGTTGAAGACTTTGCATTTCAAGATAGTTCTGTAAGTAATCGTTTAAGAGTAAAAGGAAGGATATTCCAAGGTCCAGAGCAGCATGTGTCTATTGGTTCTTATCATACTCTTAATTTGGAATTAACACAATCTATAACAATCATTAAACCTGAATGGACTAAATATTATCTACAGCTATTAAAAGAGGCTGAAGAGGCTAGCAAAAAACCAAAAATTTGCTTAATAGCTGTTGATAACTCTGAGGTTTGCATTGGTTTACTTGATAATTATAAAATTAGCGTTATTGCACATGAAAAATCGAATATTTCTCGTAAGAGAACTAAACAAAAAGTTCGTACTCAAGAAGCTCAAACTTTTTTTGAACAAGTTGCTACCATCATTAAAAGGAGTATTTTACCAGAATCAAAAAATATAGTGATAGGGGGACCAGGATTTATCAAAGAAAGACTTTTTGTCTTCTTAAAGGAAAGATTTCCCAAAGAAAATCTCAATGTAATCATTGCAGGGTCACTTAGCGCTGGAAATCGTGTTGGACTTTCAGAACTATTAAATTTAGAAGCTGTTGATAAGTTGGCTATAGATTTCAGGATTTTCGAAGAAAATCGTTTGTTAGATGAGTTTTTTAAAAGATTGAATCAAGGGTCAACTGATATAACATATGGTTTTATAGAAGCAAAGAAAATATCTAATTCTGGAGCGATTGAGTCTCTTATTGTACTTGATTCATTTTTGAAAGGTGGAGGAGGGGTCAATCCAGATGAAATCAATGCTTTATTTCGAGAAATTGAAAAAACGCGCGGAAAAATAATGATTATTCCTCTACAAAGCGATAATGCGAATAGGTTGAAAACTTTTGGTGGAATTATTGCTCTCTTACGCTATTCTTTAACTTGGGATTAGACAAATTGAAAATCAATATCTAATCGGAGAAAAAAACCAAATTTACCTGTGAAACCAATTTAAAGTTCCCAATAATCTTTGAATAAGTTTTTAGCTTGAACAATTGTATCCAAAGTTTGGGAATTAGGTTTTAAGGATTGAATTGTCAGATCATAGTCATTTTCAGGATGGATTAACGGATTAATATATGACGAAACTAGTGTAGGCAGCATTTGGATATTATAGCCTCCTTCCAGGAAATTCGCAAAAGGTATATCAAGATCAGAAACGATTTGATGAATATATGACCCAATAATTGAAAAACCTCGATTTGTAACCCCTAACACACCAATAGGATCTTTTTCATAGGCATCAAAACCTGCTGAAATAGCAAGAAACTGGGGTTTGAACTGAAAAAGAATAGGCAGCAAGAGTTGCTCGAACACTACTTGTAAATCGGCTTCAGATGAACGATACCCCAGAGGAACACAAACGTTGTAACCACGTCCATCTCCTTCCCCTAACTCATCTACCCAGCCTGAACAAAAAAATGAGATATTTTTCTAATCCTAGCATGAATTCAATTACTGTTGATATGAGCCTTAACAAATAATTATATTTAATGTATAAAAAAATCCACGGAAAAAACTGGGAACACAATAGTCTTACTAAATGGTTGAAATTTCTTAGATATTTATGAAAAGTAGGAATAAAGTAATTGAACCAAAGATTAGTGTTACTGCTAGTTCAATTTTTAGCCCACAATTGTAAAAGAAGAAATAATATTTCCTTAATCCTTTATTATAATTTGATTTTAGCCAATTATCGAATTCTGGTTTCTTTCTTAGTTCTTGAAAGGTTTCAACGGCTTTAAAATCTTTAATAGATGATTTGAAGTTTGCTGTATCTTCAATGTTCAAAATAGCTTCAATCGAACATTCTTCAAGATGCCAATAAAAATATCTCCCATAGAAATGTAAAAAAATAACCATGATCGTTATTAGAAATGGAATAATAACAAGCCAACGATTTTCGGGAATACTAAAAATACCAAAAATAAATCCAATCCCCACACCTATCATTGCATTTAGATGGTCACTCTGTTTACATCTGGAATAATTTAAACGATCCCAGAAAAATTTATCTTTTAGATTTTCAGATTTAAACTTACATTTATCAGTCATTTTCTCACCCTTAATTTTATTATAAAATTTCATAAAACCCTTATTTGTTAAAAATCTTTCTTTCTTTGTAAGCTCTTGAATTATAAAAACCAATAGAACAAAAAACTTTGTAAAAAAGGGAAAAATTGATTCCTGGTAGTGGGCTGGTTTTTTTCTGGATTTAATTTAGTATTAGTTTTGCAATCCTATTCCTTTTTTCGAATTCCGCTCTTCTATCATAATAATCTGTTAA